>JBEDEI010000135.1:0-5241 GCA_041175765.1 Actinomycetota bacterium
CGTTCCTGGCGGGCCGTTTGTCAGCAAGTGACAAGCTGCTCGAGCAATATGAGATATTGCGTTCGCAGGCGACCCGTGACCTGGGAAGCCTGTTGACCGAAGAAGAGCGACGTCGCGCCGAGGAAGCCGAGGCCAGCGCGCGCAAAGATTCTGAGAAGTTCAAGTCCACGTTCAAAGTGGTGGCGTCTTCACCGCAGGCAGGTGTGGCAATCAAGTCGGCACTTACACAACTAGGGATTCGCTATCGCTGGGGTGCGTCGAGCCCAGGTGTCGCATTCGACTGCTCTGGATTGACCCAATGGGCATGGGCAAAAGCCGGCGTGTCAATTCCGCGTGTGTCGCGATCGCAATATGCAGCGTTGACACGTGTGCCAATCTCGCAGGTGCAGCCAGGCGACTTGTTGTTCTCGCAAGGCTCGTTCTTTCACGTGGGCATTTATCTCGGTAATGGCCAGATGATTCATGCACCGCGAACTGGTGATGTGGTCAAGATCAGCACCGTGACATGGACCCGTGTGATCGGCGTCGGACGCCCGAAGTAACCTTGCAGCAATGAACAACGCTGCAACCACTGCCGGTTGGAAGCACGATTCGTTCAGCGCTGCTGGCTTCACCCACGACACGTATCGCAAGGGCACTGGGCCTGGAGTGGTGGTGGTGCATGAGATTCCTGGCATCACGCCTGCAGTGATGCAGTTTGCCGAGGAAGTAGTGAGTACTGGCTTCACTGTGGTGATGCCCTTGCTGGTTGGACAAGTCGGTCGAGCACCAGACAGCAAGTACATGGCCGCCTCAATGAGCAAGGTATGTGTGTCGCGCGAGTTCACCACACTTGCGATGCGAAAGACATCACCGATCATTGCCTGGCTACGTGCACTGGCAAAGCAGTTGCATCGCGAGGTGGGCGGTCGTGGCGTTGGGGCAATTGGCATGTGCTTCAGCGGCGGTTTTGCACTCGGCATGATGTTGGATGACATCATGATTGCGCCGGTGTTGTCACAGCCTTCCTTGCCATTTGCATTCGGCAAGTCGCGCGGCGCAGATCTGAACTTGTCACCTGATGACGAAATCGCCATCCAGCGCCGCGCGGTGGAGGGTTGCCAAGTGTTGGGGTTGCGCTACACCGGAGACCGTTTGGTTGGCACTCGTTTTGGCACCTTGCATCGATTGCTGGGGGAGCAGTTCATTGCAGTGGAGTTTCCCTCGTCGGCAAAAAGTGACCATTCCGTGCTCACCGAGCAGCGTCAAGAGGATGGGGTCAAGCGTGTGATTGACTTCTTACGAGAAAAGCTGCAGCCATGACCGCCACCGAAGATCGCAACGCCCACTTCGAAGCGTTGGTCGAGCCCGTTGCCGACTGGGCCACGGATTTTGACCATCTGCATCCCTCGTACAACGCCAACGCCCCCGAAATCTGGAGCGAGTTGCGTGGAACCTGCCCAGTAGCGCATTCACCCCGTTACGGCGGCACTTGGCTGCCAGTGCGACATGAAGACGTGAGTGCGATCGCCTACGACACCGAGCATTTCAGTTCCGAAGACGTTGTCGTGAAGCGCATCAAACCCACGGGCGAGAATCGCCCGTATGGCGGGGCGCCGCCGATCACCAGCGACCCGCCGTTTCATCATCATGCTCGTCGCGTGCTGTTGCCGGCGTTCGCGCCACAGAAGATTGCGGCAATAGAAGCGGAAACGCGCGCGTTTTGTCACGGGCTCATCGACAAGATGGGCGATATCGACATCATCGATGCAGCCGATCAATACGCCAAGCACATTCCACCGGCGGTCATTGCACACATGTTGGACCTCCCACTTGCCGATGGTGAAATCTTCCGCGACTTCATCCATACCGCACTCGAGGGCATTGCCGAAGACCAGGAAGTTCGCCAAGCCGGCTGGCAAAAACTTGATCAGTATCTCGACCTGCGACTCGCCGAGCGCAGCGCCAACTTGGGTGATGACTTGCTGAGCTATTTGTTGACCGTCGAGATGGGCGGCAATCGCTTGCAACCCGAGCACGTGCGTGGCACCGTTGCGTTGCTGCTGATTGCGGGCATCGACACCACATGGAGTGCAATCGGTTCGTCGTTGTGGCACTTTGCCAAGACGCCAGCGGATCTTGCACGTCTGGTGCGTGAGCCTGAACTTCTGCCGACGGCTGTCGAAGAAATGTTGCGGGCATACGCACCCGTCACCATGGCGCGAGTAGTGGCAAAGGATGTAGAGATCGGCGGTTGCCCAATGGCAGAGGGTGATTGGGTGTTGTTGCCGTTCCCGGCAGCCAACCGCGACCCGGCTGCATTTGACCGCGCCGACGAAGTCTTGATCGATCGTGAACTCAATCGTCACTCTGCATTCGGTCTGGGTATCCACCGCTGTGTTGGCTCGAATCTCGCCCGGATGGAGGTGCGAATTGCTCTCGAGGTGTTCGTGGAGCGTTTCCCCGAATTTGAACTCGCCAATCCTGGTGCCGTGACGTGGAGTGTGGGCCAGGTACGCGGTCCGCGTTCGTTGCCCATACGGATTCGGTCGCGAGTGGCTGCTCGCACTGCCTCGCAGGCGAAGTGAACGACGACCGCCGCGTCACTCTCGACCTGACGCAACTCAACCCCGATCAGCGGGACGCCGTGGAGCACGCAAGTGGCCCATTGCTCATCATCGCTGGTGCAGGATCGGGCAAGACACGTGTGCTCACACATCGCGTAGCGCATCTCATTGCTTCGGGTGTGCATCCGATGAATATCTTGGCGATTACGTTCACGAACAAGGCTTCACAAGAAATGCGATCCCGCGTGAAGTCGCTCATCGGAGATGTTGCCGACAAGATGTGGGTGAGCACGTTCCATGCGGCGTGTGTGCGAATACTGCGAGCCACAGCAGATCGACTGGGATATCCAAAAAGTTTTACCATCTACGACTCTGCCGATTCGCTGCGTCTCGTTGGTCAAATCATCCGTGACTTGAATCTTGACCCCAAGCGGTTTCCTTCCAAGGGTGCCCAAGCACGTATCAGCCTCTGGAAGAACGAACTGGTGAACGCGACAGGAGCCGCGGAAGGTGCGTTTGGCCCGTTCGAAACCAAATACGCCGAAATATTTGCCGAATATCAACACAGGTTGCTCCGCGCCGGCGCGATGGACTTCGACGATCTTCTCGTCAACGTGGTGCAACTATTCCGCGCACATCCCGACGTGCTCGCTGCCTACCAGGAGCGCTTCAAACACATTTTGGTAGACGAGTTTCAGGACACCAACTTGGCGCAGAACGAAATCGTCCTGCTCTTGGGTCGGGAACATCACAACGTGTGTGTCGTGGGTGACACCGACCAGTCGATCTATGCGTTTCGTGGTGCCGACTATCGAAACATCTTGCAGTTTGAGCGCGCGTTTCCTGATGTGTACACGGTGGTGTTGGCGCAGAACTATCGCAGCACACAAGTGATTTTGGATGCAGCCAATGCGGTCATCTCCCACAATGTCGAGCGCAAACCCAAAGAGTTGTGGACTCAGGTGGGTACTGGCGACAAGATCGTTCGCTACTACGCCGAGGACGAAGACGAAGAAGCGCGCTTCGTGGTGTCGGAACTGAAGCGGCTACACCGCCACGAAGCAGTGAACTGGCGCGAAATTGCGGTGTTCTATCGCACCAATGCGCAGAGCCGAGTAATCGAAGAGTTCCTCATCGACGGTGACATTCCCTACCGCGTTATTGGTGGTACCAAGTTCTATGACCGCAAAGAAGTAAAAGATGCGATCGCCTATCTGCGTTGTGTGGCAAACCCGGCTGACGAGATGAGTATTCGTCGCACCATCAATGTGCCCAAGCGTGGGGTTGGGGATACCAGTTTGGACAAAGTCTCGGCACTCGCCAAAGAGCAGAGTTTGGCATTGTCGGTGGCTCTGCGCCGCGCTGCTTCGGCAGGTGTGGGGGCTAGTGCCTTGCGGGGAGTCAATGAGTTTCTGGTACTCATCGACTCCCTCGAGGGTGAACTGGTGCACGGTCCGGCGCACGTGTTGCGCGAATTGTTGGAGCGCAGTGGTTACTTGGCCGAATTACGCAACGAAGATACCCACGAATCACAAGGCCGTATCGAGAACTTGGAAGAACTGATTGGTGCTGCCGAAGAGTTTCCTGATGTCAGTGACTTTTTGGAGAAGGTCGCATTGGTGTCAGACACCGATGAAATCGCAGGTGATGACAAGGTCATGATGATGACCCTTCATTCAGCGAAGGGTCTTGAGTTTCCTTCGGTGTTCATCGTTGGCTTGGAAGAAGGCGTATTCCCGCACAGCCGAACGCTTCTTGACGCTCGACAGCTGGAAGAAGAACGTCGCTTGGCATACGTGGGCATTACGCGCGCTGAGCGCCGGCTGTATTTGTCGCACGCATGGAGCCGAAGTCTGCATGGTTCGCGACAGTACAACCCGCCGTCGCGGTTTCTTGATGAGATTCCTATTGAGTTGCTTGATCGCAAGGGCAGTGTCGACACGGGTGCCGATGAGGGCCGTGGCCACCTGCGCGAGCAGACCGATTGGTCGCGTACGCCGGTACCCGATTTTCGTGGTGCACGACAGCAACGCGATTCGCGAAGCGTGACCTCGGTAGCAAGTGAAGCGCTACGGCCCACCGTGCGCGAAGCCAAACTGTCGCACAACTTTGCCATCGGTGATGATGTGGTGCACCCTGTGTTCGGTGAGGGTGTGATCATCGATCTTGATGGTGCTGGCGAAAAAGCAGAAGCTACCGTGCGCTTCGTGGACCGCGGCACCAAGGTGCTCGCGTTGGCATGGGCGCCACTGACGAAGCGGTAGGACGCCTAGGGCGCTCGCAAGTCGATCAACAAACTGCTGCGATTCTCCACCACTGGTCGCGCATCCGAGGGTCGATGGAGCAATTCCACTGGGAGTGTGCGTGATTCACAATCCACGAAGTCACGCGAACCTTTCACATGGGTCACGAGACACTCAGGGCCACGGTCAGCAGGGTAGGCGTAGTACACCTGCCAACCTCGCGCCGGTTCATCACCAACATGATCAACCACGATGGTTCGTTCGTATGCCGTATCGCGCAGATCGGGGTACAGGATTGGTCCGTCGCGTTTCACAATTTCGGCCATGTCGTCGACTGGTCCGACCCGAAACGTGTAGTCACCCGAGCGAATCTCCCGCTTGCGGTTGTCGGTGGCCTGGTCGGCAAACACCCAGGTCACTGCAAACAGCGCGGCGAAAAACACGATTCCTGC
>JBEDEI010000136.1:0-14106 GCA_041175765.1 Actinomycetota bacterium
AATCGGGCGCACTCGACACCAGACCACCGCCACCACCAAGACACGACGGTGCACGCAGCGCTGCTTTGCCCATGACGTCGAGACGCTTCGCAAGACGTGTGGCAGGGTCGGGCTGATACAACGCAGCCAGGCGGCTGGCATTGTCTTCGGATACAAAGAAGCTGGTGTCGTGCATGCCGAGGGGTGCAAAAATACGCCGAGTGAAGAACTCGTCGAGTGCGAGCCCCGACACCACTTCCACCAAACGTCCAACCACATCGGTGGCGACGCTGTAGTTCCACTCCGTGCCAGGTTGAAACAGCAGCGGCATCTGCGCCCACGCATCGCAAGCCTCGGCAAGAGTGGATCCTTTTGGCACACCCCACTCGTAACCATTGCGCCGATAAATGTCGTCAACTGCCGACTGATAAAGAAATCCATAGGTGAGGCCAGCGGTGTGCGTGAGCAAGTGCCACACCAACATCGGCTCGGTAACCGGTTCGGTGAGTGGTTTCACTACCGAACCACCACGCCACACTCGGGAATCGCCAAATGCCGGGATGAACTTGCTCACGGGGTCGGTGAGCAGCAGTTTGCCTTCTTCCACGAGCATCATGAGTGCCACGGAGGTGATCGGTTTGGTCATCGAATAGATGCGCCAGATGGTGTCGGCATCCACCGGCAGTGACGCTTCCATGTCGCGCATGCCGTAGCGATGTTGGTGGGCGACCTTGCCATGACGGGAAACCACCAGGTGGAAACCCGGCAGACGTCCGTCGTCTACGTAGTGCTCGAAGTACTTGTTGAGGTGCGTAAGACGTTGCGGATCAAAACCTGCGTCTCTGGCGCCTACTTCGTTGACGATGCTGCTCATTGCAAACGACCTTCCAACCATGTTCGTAATTGTGAACCCGTGTCTTTGCGGCGTAATGCCGCATCGATTGACGCGGTCAACATGCCCATTGGTGTGCCTGTGTCGTGGCGAGAGCAGTTGACCAATACGCCATTTACTTTGCCGCGTCGCGCCAATGAACCGATGGCGTCACTCAACTGCAACTCGCCGCCGGCTGCCGGCTTCAGTGCAACGAGTTCGCCGAAGATCTCGCGCCCAAACACATATCGACCGATGATCACCAAGTCACTCGGCGCATCGACAGCATTCGGCTTTTCCACCACATCACGCACGCCGACTCGACCGTTGGCATCGGGCACACCTTGTGGCGTGATACAGCCATATGCCGACACTTCGCTGCGTGGTACGCGCTTGAGTCCGATTGCGGCCTTGCCGTGTGAGTCAAATTCGCGAATCAAATCCTGCAGGTGGCTACTGTCGCCCAGCAACTCGTCGGGCAACAACACGGCAAACGGCGCGTCCCCCACCAGTTCTTGTGCACATTGCACCGCGTGCCCCAAGCCACGTGGGTGATCCTGATACACCACGCTGATGCGCGCACCACCGCTGGCTTTCTCGGCAAAAGCCTCGATGGCTGGCTTGGCGCGATTCGACACCACGATGATGTGGTCGATGCCGGCACCGATCGCTTCATCCACCGTGTGCTGCAAGGACGGTGTGTCAAAAACGGGGAGCAACTCCTTGGGCACCACTTTGGTGGCAGGCAAAAATCGTGTGCCAAGACCAGCAGCGGGAATCACGGCAATACGCACGGGCACGACTTCATCGTAGACTTTGAAGCCCTATGCCCACCTATGTGTACCGCTTCATCGACACGGGTGAAACCATCGAGGTTCGCCAGTCGTTCGATGACGCTGCGCTCACCGAAGCGCCACATCCCAGTGACGGCAAGCTTCGCCCGGTGAAGAAGGTGTTTACGCCCGTGGGCATCACTTTCAAAGGCTCAGGTTTTTACAAGACCGATGCCTCGTCGTCGAAGTCCAGTACCACACCGCCCGCCACGAGCACTGCCACAAGCACCGACACCAGCGCCACACCCGCAACACCAAGCACGTCATCCACGCCGGCTGCCCCGTCAACGCCTGCGACGCCGTCTTCCCCAGCCTCGGGCACGACCCCCAGCAACTCGTAGGCGTCGTTAGCGCAGGTTGCTGGCCGCGATGCCGAGTATGGCAATACCCAGGGCAATGCGATAGATCACGAACACATCGAAATTGCTGCGTGCCGCCAGCCGTTGCAATGCGGCAATCGCCAGCCAACCGGTGACGGCGGCGGCGACAACACCTATCACCATCGCTGACGCCAAACCTTCGGGTACACCGTCAACGATGAGACCTGCAACTTTCCAGATACCCGCACCGGCGATGATTGGCACGCCGATGACGAACGACATACGCACTGCCGCGGCTCGCGTGTAGCCCAAAGCGCGCATTGCCGAAATGGTGATACCCGAACGAGAAGTGCCCGGGTTCAGCGACAGCACTTGCGCCAAGCCGATCAACAACGCATCCCGAGTGTGAAGTTGCTCGGCAACTCGCTCACCGCTGCGGCGATCTGCCCACCACAACACCGCACCGAAACCGATTAATGAAACAGCCACTGCATTCGGGCCGCCAAGTTGGTCGGCGATCACATCGTCGAAGAACACACCCACTACTGCTGCAGGCACTGCGGTGAGCAGATACAGCCATGCGAGTTGGCCATTGCGATGTGTTGCACGCTGTTCGCGCGACATCGCGGGATGGCGAAGTCCGGCAACGATCAATGTGCCGAGCTCGCGGCGCACCGCCACGATGACGGCCAACAGTGTGCCCAAATGCAGTGCCGCGTCGAATGCAGTGCCAACTGATTCGCTCTCCAAAGTGTTCCAGTTAAACAACCACGGCACCAGTTCAAGGTGCCCACTGGACGAAATCGGGAAGAACTCAGTGAGGCCCTGCACAACACCGAGCACCAATGCCTGCCACCACTCCATCGTCACCTGTGACGCTACTGAGTATCGGACTTACGAACCGCTGATTGTTACATCGTTGATGACAAGCGACAATCCCACCGCGCGCATCGGCAGCCAATCCACATCGTTGCCGATCGCCACGATGTCATGCAGCATGCGCTGCAGCGTCGAGCCGATCGTGAATTCACGAATCGGTGCTCCCACCGCCCCGTTCACGATGGTCATTCCTGAAGCACCGGTGGAAAAATCGCCGGAGATTGGGTTCACACCACTGTGCAAACCGGAAACTTCTTGAATCAAGACACCGTCATCGATCGAGGCAATGAGCTCGGCTTGTGACTTGGCACCTGGTGTCACCTGCATCGCCAGGCAACCGACACCGGGCGACCCGGCAAACCCACCACGGGTGGCATTACCGGTGCTTGTCGTCTTCATGCGTCGAGCGCTGTACGAAGAGTGGACGAACATTTTCAACACCCCGTCTTCGATCAACACATTGCGCCGCGCCGCCAAACCTTCACCGTCGATATCGGTGGCCGTATACGCCAACTTGTTGGTGGGGTCATCCACCAAGGTGAAGAATGGCACCGCCACTTGCTCGCCAAGACGTTCGGCAAAGATGCTGCGGCCCTTCGAGACGTTCTCACCACTGAAGGCACTCGACAACACGCTGATGAACTGCGACGTTACGTACGGATCCAGCACGATGGTGGTGCGCTTTGTGGTTGGTTTGGTGGCACCGAGCAATCGTGTTGCACGGTCGGCGGCTTCGCGAGCCGCTTTGTCGAGGTTGAAATCCTTCGGTGAGTCACCGACAGAAAAGCCAAAGCCGGTTTGTGTTTCATCTCCATCGTCGGCCAGCGTCACGACCGACACGTAACACGAATTGGATCGACCGCTCGTACGAATGCCTGATGTGGTGGCGAATGCCGACTCATCCCAGCCGTCGTCGTAATTTGCCGACTCGGTTCGCACACGCGAATCGGCAGCCAGCGCACGGCGCTCGAGATCTTTCGTGAGGTCCACCTTCCCCTCGGTGGGAAAGTTGGCCAAGTCATCATCCCAGAACTTCTGAGGAACGGGCTCCACACCATCAGGAGACGCGAGCCCGGCGAACTCATCAACCGTGCCGAACTGCACGTTGTCGCGTGCCTCGGCGAGTACTTCGGCAACAGCCGTGGCGTCGAGCGTGCCTGCGTATGCGGTTCCTGTGCGACCATCCTTGATCACGCGGATACCTACGCCGTCGCTTTGCGCCGACACAAAGTGCTCGAGTGCACCTTCATATACACGCACCGAAGTTTCACCACCGCGGCCGACGTACGCCTCGATGTGCTCGCCTGGTTTCGCTTGAGCAACGATGCGGTCGGCAATTGCCTGCAGATCTGGAACTTCGATCTTCACGCTGCGGTACCACCGATGGTGAGACTCTTCACCCGCAATGTTGGCTGGCCGTCACCGACGGGAACACCCTGGCCATCTTTACCGCACGTACCCGGGTTGCCCATTGCGAAATCGTTACCGAGCAGATCGATATCGCGCAACACCTGCGGGCCGTTGCCAATGAGGTTGCCGTCACGCAATGGTTCGGTGATTTCGCCGTTTTCGATCAGGTACGCCTCGGTCATACCGAAGACGAAGTCGCCACTTGCGGTGTCGACTTGCCCGCCGCCAAGTTTGGCGACGTACACGCCATGCTTGGTGTCGCGCACGATCGCATCGGGATCATGTGGACCATTGAGCACGAAGGTGTTGGTCATGCGCACCATCGGCAGGTGTTGGTAGCTCTGGCGACGACCATTGCCTGATTGACGACGTCCTTCCTTGCGCGCACGCAAGTAGTCCCACATGTAATCGGTGAGCACACCATCTTGGATCAGCACGTTGCGCTGCGACGGGTGACCTTCGTCGTCAACGCCGATCGCGCCCCACTCGGCGGTCATCGTGCCATCGTCGATCAACGTGACGAGCGGCGATGCCACGAGTTCCCCGCGCTTGTCCTTGTACACACTCGCACCCTTGCTGATGATGTCGGCTTCCAAACCGTGTCCACATGCTTCGTGGAACAACACACCACCTGAACCGTGTTTGATAACCACCGGCAGCGAACCCGACGGGGCCGGGCGTGCACTCAGCTTGGTGACTGCTTGCTGCGCAGCCGAACGCGCCAGTTCCTCGACATCGTTCTGATCGAACACTTCGAAGCCGATCGTGTGGCCGAGCGACTGAAACCCGGTTTGCATGCCACCATCACCGGCAGCAACCACACTCACCCGCAGCAGAGTGCGTACTTGTTCGTCGGCAGCCAACACACCATCGCTATTGGCGATGAGAATTCGCTTGCGAGAGTCGCCGTAACCAGCCGACACCTGCACGATGGCCTTGTGTACCGCTCGGGCTGCCGTATCAACACGCTGCAAGATGGCCACCTTGTCGCGCTTGGCAATTTCATCGGGCCACTTCTCGATGGTGTTGACCGAGTGACGCACGAGTGCGCCGAGCGCCACGCTGTTGACTCCTCCACCGCCACGTGACGCTGCCGCAGCCGCTGCTTCTGCTGCAGCGAGCAAACCTTTTTCGCTCAGGTCACTGGTGTGGGCAAAGCCGGTGGTATCACCTTTGACCACACGAATGCCGGCGCCACGATCGCGCCCACTGGACACTTGTTCGATCTTTCCGTCATCAAGGCCAGCGGACGTGCTGCGCTTGTCTTCGACGAACACTTCCGAGAACTCCGCACCCGTCGACCTGCCGCGGGCAAGTACGCGGGATAGCACATCTTGTTCAACAAGTACATCTGGGTTGCTGGGCATGTGCAGAGCCTACCGATGTGGACATTACCCATCGCTAGCCTCATCGCGTGTCGAACACCACGGAGCGCAAACACCTCACTTCGTGGTGGAAAGAGGCACTGATCATCGGAGCGTTCTATGGCGTCTATTCGCTGGTGCGCAATTTGTTCGGCTCAGCCCTCGTGTCGGGCAGCCAGATACCTGTTGAAGCATTTCTCAACGCCATGCGCGTCATCCGTGTTGAACGTGCGCTCGGGCTCTACCACGAAGAAACGATTCAAGATTGGTTCTTGCCGCACATTGGCGTGGTGAAGTTCTTCAACGTGTACTACGGCACCGCGCACTTCTTCGTGACCCTCGCAGTTTTCATCGCACTCTTCGTGTTGCGACCAGACGTATTCGCCTTGTGGCGCAATTGCCTCGCCGCGATGACAGCACTGGCAATCATTGGGTTTGCACTCTTTCCGCTCATGCCTCCTCGACTGCTCGACGCCCCGTGCCCGCCCGTCGGCTACGGGGCTGCATGCATCGAACACGAATTGCGCAACTACAACGACGCTGACAACTTCGGCTACAGCGACACCATCAAAGAGTTCGGTGGGCCGTGGGCGTTCGACCGCGGGCCGGGCAAGACGCTGTCCAATCAATACGCGGCGATGCCGTCATTGCACGTGGGTTGGTCGACATGGTGCGTGTTCGCCATGTATCCGTTGGCGCGACGCAGATGGATGCGTATCGCGCTGCTCATTTACCCGCTCATCACGCTTGCATGCATCACGATCACGGGCAACCATTTCTGGATCGACGGCGTCGGCGGCCTCGTGGTCTTTGCTGGCGGCTATTGGATAGGCGCCCGAGTTCACGCGTGGAACCAACGGCGACTGGTTAAGCGTCACGCGGTATCGGCAGAACGCCAATAAGCCCGAGAGGACTAGCGTTCTAGGTTGCTATGGCGCTTGCTGACATTCGCCAACCGAGCGACCTTCGTGGCCTCAGCCATGCGCAGTTGGCCGAACTCTCGAGCGAGATTCGTGACTTCGTCGTGGCAGCGGTCGCCGAAACCGGCGGTCATTTGGGCTCGAACCTCGGTGCCGTTGAACTCACTCTTGCTTTGCATCGAGTTTTCGAGTCGCCGCGTGATGCGCTCTTGTGGGATACCGGACATCAGGCATACATTCACAAACTGGTTACCGGACGCCGCGGCGGCTTTGCACAGTTGCGCCAAGTTGGTGGCCTGTCGGGTTACCCGAGCCGCGAAGAGAGCATCCACGACTTCATCGAAAACAGCCACGCATCCACCGTGTTGTCGTATGCACATGGCATGGCAGTGGCTCGTGATTCGGGGCACACGCCCGACCGACGCCACGTCGTTGCCGTCATTGGCGATGGTTCGCTGACCGGGGGTATGGCCTACGAGGCACTCAACAACTTGGGGCACTCCAAGAGTCGGGTCATCATCGTGCTGAACGACAACGGCAGGTCGTATGCGCCGACAGTTTCCAACTTGACGCACCAACCACACCCTCTCGACGAAACCGGTGAACTACAGCGACCACGAGACGGTTTCACGCAACGCCTCTCGCGAGCCTTCACCAATGTGCGGCTCAACCCCGTGTACGTGCGCCGTCAACGACGTCTCGAAAAATGGTTGCACGACCTCCCCGTGGTTGGCCCACAAGCAGAACGCGGTCTTGAAGCAATCAAAGCGGGTATCCGCGAGTACCTGCAACCCACTGCATTTTTCGAGGCACTCGGCGTGCGATACGTGGGCCCAATCGATGGCCATGACTTTGCCGAACTTGAAAATGCACTGACGGCTGCTGCTGCGCGCTCCGAGGAAGGGCCCATCGTCGTGCATGTGCTCACCCAGAAAGGTCGTGGGTATCCCCCAGCCGAAGATGACGACGAAAAGAACCTGCACGACGCCCCAGTGTTCGACCCGGTGAGTGGTCCGCCCAAATCCGTGCCGACTGGTTACACACAAGCCTTTGCCGATGCCATCATCAAAGAAGCACAACTCGACTCACGCATTGTTGCAATCACTGCGGCGATGCCCGGGCCAACCGGCCTCATTCCCTTTCAATCACATTTTCCGGATCGCTTCTTTGACGTCGGTATCGCCGAACAACATGCCGTCACCTTTGCTGCCGGCCTTGCGATGAGTGGTTTGCGACCAGTCGTCGCGCTGTATTCCACATTCCTCAACCGTGCGTGGGATCAACTCGTGTTCGACGTGGCACTCCATCGCTTGCCGGTGATTTTCTGCCTGGATCGTGCGGGAATCACGGGCGACGACGGCCCCAGCCACCATGGCATTTACGACATGGCGTTGCTTTCCAAGGTGCCAGGCATGCGCGTATTGGCACCATCAAGCGCGCAAGACCTGCAGCAGATGCTGCATGACGCAATCTCACTTGCCGACACCGGTCCAGTCGTCATTCGGTATCCAAAGGGCACGGCACGAATGGTCACCGAACACGATGTCGGTCACGGATTGTCAGCCCGCAAGTTGCACAGCGACCCAGCACACAAGATCTGTATCTTGGCCGTCGGCAAAATGGTGGGCGCCGCCGAGCGTGCTGCAGAAGCCCTCGCAGCAACAGGCCAACCGATAACCGTCTGGGACGTGCGCAGTTGCGTGCCAGCCGACGACGCCATGATTCGCGACGCCGCCAACCACTCACGCGTCATCACCATCGAAGATGGCATCCGTGATGGTGGTATCGGATCGCTTTTGGCAGACGCCATCACCACTCTGGTGCCCAGCAACGGACCCACCATTCGTGTGCTCGGCCTGCCCACCAAGTTCATCCCGCACGCCAAGCCTGATGCGATTCTCGCCAAGTTCGAACTCGACGCTGCCGGCATCGAGCGCACCGTGCGCGCAATGCTCTGAGCCCCTAGCGTCGGGCTCGGCATGACGATGAACCTCTCCACTGAACTTGCACTCGCACTGCGGGCTGCCGATGCTGCAGATGCAGTGAGCATGCCGGGTTTTCGATCGAGAGCATTCACCGTTTCACGAAAGGCCGACAAGAGCGAAGTCACCGAACTTGATCGCAATACAGAATCAGCGATCACCACTCTTTTGCGCAAGGAGCGCCCCGGGCACTCCGTCTACGGCGAAGAGCACGGCATTGTCGGCCCGTCTGATGCATCATTGCAATGGGTCATCGACCCAATCGATGGCACGAGCAACTTCGTACGCGGAGTCCCGGTATGGGCCACGTTGATTGCGCTCGTACATGACGCGGTACCAGTGCTCGGTGTGGTTTCGGCACCCGCACTTGGTTCGCGTTGGTGGGCCACACGAGGCGGCGGAGCATTCCACAACGACCAACGCATCACTGTGAGCGACGTTGCGACATTGGAGCGCGCAAGTGTGAGCGTGACGGTCAGCGAGTCGTGGCACGACGCTGGCAAAAGCGAGCAGCTTGCTACCCTGCAGCGCACGGCTGCGCGTGTACGCAACTACGGTGATTTCTGGCAACACATGTTGGTGGCGCAAGGCGCAGTTGACTGTGCCATTGATGCAATCGGTTTGGCGCCGTACGACATCGCCGCATTGACCACCATCGTGAGCGAAGCCGGCGGTCGCTGGTCTGATCGCCACGGCAATTCCGACTGGCGCGCCAATTCACTTGTTTCTGGCAATGCGCATCTGCATAGTCTGGTGATTGATCACCTCCGCACCCCATAAGAGAGGACCTCTACAACTCGTGAGCACGACCCGCACCGTCATCACCAACGCGAACCTGGTCGATGGCACGGGGGCCTCAGCACGCAAGGCCGATATCGCCTTCGAAGACGGCGTCATCACCGAGGTGGGTGCAGCTGGCAGCGTGGTTCATAACGGCTCACGCGTCATCGATGCCGACGGTCATCTCGTTACGCCAGGGTGGGTTGATGTGCACACGCACTACGACGCACAAGCGACGTGGGATCCATTCCTCACCCCGAGCGGTTGGCATGGCGTTACCACCGCAGTAATGGGCAACTGCGGTGTGGGGTTTGCTCCGGCATCACCCGATCGACACGAGTGGCTCATCGAATTGATGGAAGGTGTCGAAGACATTCCCGGCTCGGCAATGGTCGAGGGCATCACATGGGAGTGGACATCGTTTCCTGAATATCTCGACGCTCTCGAACGCAAACCGCGCATCATGGATCTCGGCACGCAGATCGGCCACGGTGCGCTGCGTGCCTTCGTAATGGGTGATCGCGGCGCCGCCAACGAAGACGCGAACGCCGACGACATCAAACAAATGGCCGACCTCACCTTGCAGGCGCTCCAGGCTGGCGCATTGGGCTTTTCCACATCGCGTACTGCCCTGCACAAGAGCAAGAACGGCGAATACGTCCCCGGCACCAGTGCGCAACCAGACGAACTCTTTGGAATTGCCGACGCCATCCGTCAGGCCGGCCACGGCATTTTCCAGATGGCTGCCGAACATTGGCGACGCCCCGAGAGCGAATGGGAATGGTTGCGCGACGTTGCCGCACGCACCGGTGTGCGTTTCAGTTTGAACCTGAATCAGCCTGCTGACGAGCCGGATTTGTGGCGCGAAACACTGTCTCACCTCGAGGCAGCTTCGCGTGCGGGCATGAACATCGAAGCACAAGTGGCGGGTCGCAGCATCGGGCTCTTGATGTGCCTGCCGGGCACCGTCAATCCTCTGATGATGCATGCGGCCTACAACGAAGTGGCGTCGCTGCCCCTCGCCGAGCGAGTCGTCGCCTTGCGCGAGCCGACTCGATACGAGCGTCTCATAAATGAGCGGCCGCAACATCGCTTCTACGAACAATTCGTCGGCAACAACTTCCATGTGATGTTTCCCGTGAGTGATGCCAACATCAACTACGAACCGACCTACGACCAATCGATTGCGGGTATTGCGGCAGCGACGGGCAAATCTGTCTACGCAATCATGATCGACCACCTGTTGAGCAACGATGGCAACGGGTTGATCTATCGCCCGTTCCTCAACTACGCCTACGGCGACTTGTCCATGACGCACGAGTTGTTGCAGCACCCGCTCACCCGCAACGGCCTGAGTGACGCTGGCGCACATTGTGGTGTGATTTGTGACGGCGGTATGCCAACGTTTCTGCTCACCCACTGGGTGCGTGACCGCACGCGCGGACCACGATTGGGTCTAGAACAAATGGTGGCTCGCCAAACCCGTCACACTGCGGAGTTGCACGGGCTCCTTGATCGTGGCCTCGTTGCTCCGGGCTATCGCGCTGACCTGAACATCATCGACTTTGATGCATTGAGTTTTGACGTGCCAACGATTGCATACGATCTGCCCGCGCAAGGTCGACGACTCACGCAACGAGCCAAGGGCTACGTAGCCACCTTCTGCGCAGGTACGCAAACGGTGGCCGATGATCAGTTCACGGGAGAGATGCCAGGGGCACTCATCCGCGGGCCACAAACGGTGTAGCGCCCACGCGCGCATCACGTACTACAAACACCACCGCGGCGACGCGTGCTGTTTTGTCGCACGCACCACCGCGGTGCTTGGTAAATAATTGTTGTAGCGCTGAGGGCGTTACATCATCCCCATGCCGCCGCCGGGCATGCCGCCGCCTGCTGGTGCTGCACCAGCTTTTTCAGGCTTGTCGGCCACGAGGCACTCGGTGGTGATGACCAAGGCGGCAATCGACGCTGCGTTTTGCAACGCCGCACGAGTCACCTTGGCAGGGTCGTTGATGCCGGCCTTCACGAGGTCGGTCATTTCGCCTGAGGCAGCGTTCAGACCGGTGCTGCCCTTGGCGGCTTCGATCTGCTGCACGGCAACTGCACCTTCCATACCTGCGTTGTCAGCAATGTGACGTGCTGGTGCGGTGAGCGAGTCGTACACGCTGCGTGCACCGGTGGCCTCGTCGCCCGAGAGCGACTCGACAACCTTCAATACGGCCGGACGTGTGCGTACGAGGGCGGTACCGCCACCGGCGACGACGCCTTCTTCGATCGCTGCGCGAGTTGCCGAAACGGCATCTTCGATGCGGTGCTTCTTTTCCTTCAACTCCACTTCGGTTGCTGCGCCGACCTTGATGACGGCGACACCACCAGCAAGTTTGGCGAGGCGCTCTTGCAGCTTCTCGCGGTCCCAGTCGCTGTCGGTGTTGTCGATTTCGGTCTTGATCTGGTTGATGCGGCCGTTTACCTCGGCCTTGTCACCGTGACCATCGACGATGGTGGTGTTGTCCTTGTCGATGATGACGCGCTTGGCACGACCGAGTAGGTCGAGACCGGCGTTTTCCAACTTCAAGCCCACTTCTTCGCTGATGACCTGGCCACCAGTGAGCACGGCCATGTCTTGCAACATCGCCTTGCGACGATCGCCAAAGCCTGGTGCCTTCACTGCGGTGGAGTTGAACGTGCCACGGATCTTGTTGACCACGAGCGTTGCAAGTGCTTCACCCTCGACGTCTTCGGCGATGATGAGCAACGGCTTGCCCGTCTTCATCACACCTTCCAACAGCGGCAACATGGATTGCACCGTGGATATCTTCGACGAGTGGAACAAGATGTAGGGCTCTTCCAGCACAGCTTCCTGGCGATCTTGATCGGTCACGAAGTATGGCGACAAGTATCCCTTGTCAAACTGCATACCTTCGGTGAACTCGAGTTCGATGCCGAACGTGTTCGACTCTTCGACGGTGACAACACCGTCTTTGCCGACCTTGTCGATTGCATCAGCGATGACTTTGCCGATTGCGCCATCTGCTGCCGAGATGGTGGCCACGTTGGCGATGTCGCCCTTGTCGTCCACTTCCTTGGCTTGTGACTTGATCGACTCGACTGCTGCTGCAACGGCCTTTTCGATACCGCGCTTGAGGCCCATCGGGTTGGCGCCAGCGGCAACGTTGCGCATGCCGTGGGTGACCATCGCTTGTGCGAGCACGGTTGCGGTGGTGGTTCCGTCACCGGCCACGTCGTTGGTCTTCGTGGCGACTTCCTTCACCAACTGAGCACCCATGTTTTCGAACGGGTCTTCCAGTTCGATTTCTTTGGCGATGGACACGCCGTCATTAGTAATGGTTGGCGCACCGAACTTCTTGTCCAGCACGACGTTGCGACCCTTAGGTCCCAGCGTCACTTTGACTGCGTCGGCGAGCTTGTTGACGCCGGCTTCGAGGGCGCGACGTGCTTCTTCATCAAACTTCAGCATTTTTGCCATGATTCGTTCCTGTTTCTTTCGTGGTTACTTCGTGGAGTTGTTAAAACGTGCCGAACTACTTCGTCACGATATTGATACGTGCCGAACTACTTCGTCACGATCGCGAGCACATCGCGACTGGTGAGGATGAGCAAGTCGTCGCCCTTGTGGTTCACTTCGGTGCCGCCGTACTTGCTGTACAACACGGTGTCGCCGGCTTTGATTTCCAGCGGGAAGTACTTGCCTTCGGCATCGCTCCAGCGACCTGGGCCAACGGCGAGCACGGTGCCCTGCTGTGGTTTTTCCTTCGCAGTGTCGGGGATGACGAGACCTGACGCGGTGGTCTGTTCAGCCTCGGAAGGCTTTACCACTACCCGGTCATCGAGGGGCTTTAGGTTCATTGTGTTTCCTTTATGTGCAGGTCTCCGGTATGGAGACGGGCTATCTGACACCCCGAAAAGGCAGTTAGCACTCTCCGTAGGCGAGTGCTAATGCTAGGGGTGCAGGTGGCCAGGCCACAACCCGAGCGGGGCGAGCAACCGGGCCACGACGGGCGTCGGGAGCCCGATGACCGTCGACATCTCCCCGGTGACCTGCGTGACGAATCCCGCCGCTGCGCCCTGCACGGCATAGCCACCTGCTTTGTCGAGCGATTCACCCAGTGCCAGGTACTCCTCCATCTCGGCTTGCGTAAATGCACGCATGGTCACATTGGCCGAGTCGGTCAGCGTCGTGAACGTGTCATGTCGACCGACACACACCGCGGTGTGCACCGCATGGGTTCGCCCAGCGAGTCGGCTCAGCATCCAGCGAGCCTCGGTGATGTCGTGCGGTGTGCCCAGAATGTCACCGTCGACATCCACCGTGGTGTCGGCACCGAGCACCACCACATCGTGCGGGTGTCGTTGTGCAACGGCGCGCACCTTGGCGGTTGCCAAGCGTGACACCAAGTCACGCGGTGACTCCTGCGGTAGCGGCGATTCGTCGATGTCGGCAGAGTCGACGACAAAGTGCACACCCGCCTGCTGCAAGATGTCTGCACGTCGCGGGGATCGCGACGCCAACACCAACATGATCAGCCACCGCTCATGGTGGTGAGCAGCGCATCATCTGGCACTTGCAGGTCATCAAGATGATCGAGATATCCGTGCGGCAACACCACATTGATCGGCCCATTGGTATGGCCACGTGCCAAACGCTCGCCGCCAGCCACCAGCGTGAGTGAGCGGTCCACCGAAGCCGCCAACGCCCGCACTTCGTCGAGCGTGGATACTTCCGAGAAACGTCGACGAAGATCTG
>JBEDEI010000137.1:0-3783 GCA_041175765.1 Actinomycetota bacterium
CCCTTACCGGCAGTTGCACACTGCGAGGGGTTCGTCAAGTCGCTCAATGCACGAATGAACTGGCGACCCGAGGCGTAGGACGATTCATCGAAGTCCACCTGTGGATTCCACAACTCATAACGGATGACGTCTGCGGCCACAGCCTTCACATCTTTGATGTTGGCGGCAAATGGGATGCCCGACGACAGCGTGTGCGCAGCAGCAGCGAGACCGCCCGCTTGTCCGAGACGAGCAATGGCGCCAGCAGCATACAGACCACGGGTGGCCTGAATGTTGGTGATGGCTGCAGTTGCGTCAAGCGGTGTGCCGTCGTGGAACTTCACGCCCGGACGAAGCTTGAGGTCCCAAGTTTTGAAGTCTGCAGATGGTGTCACTGCAGCTGCGAGATATGGCACTACTTTGCCGCCCTCTTGCTGCTCGAAGAAACCTTCGTATACCGCGCGCATAATGCCGAGTGCCGAGTTTGAGGCGTTCGGCGAAAAGCAGCTGGACAACAACGAGTTGAACACGCCAACCGTGATTTCACCACCGCTCTTCTTAGCGGCAGGCGCAGCACTTGATGGTGCTACCTGGCTCAGCGACGCAACAAGTGCCACCGCCATGACGGCTGCCATCTTGCGACGACCGCCTTTCAATAGATGCTTCATTACTGTTCCCCCCTCGAGGTTGTTGAGTATTTGGTAACACGCCAAATACGTATCGGTAACTCATGAGTCACGGTACAGGCTGGAAGACCGAAGTGTCAATTGTCTCACGTTGCTTGTGCGCAGGGGCACGACCTAGGCCAAGGCGTTTTTTACCAATGCTGCAATCGCTGCTCCATCGGCGGCGGGGCCCGCCTTGGCGCGCACGGCTTTGACCACCTGGCCCATTGCCTTCGGGCCAGTCACGCCCAGGGCAGCCGCGGCAGCCACCTCCTGCTGAACAATTTTTCGCAAGTCGTCGTCGCTGATGCGAGCCGGGAGATACCGCTCCAAGATCACCAATTCGGCTCGTTCATGGGCTTCGGCATCGGTGCGGCCTGCCTCCTTATATATGTCGGCTGCCTCCACACGTTTTTTGGCCTCGGCTTGCAGTACCGCAATCACTTGATCATCGCTCAGCACGATTGCTTGGTTCCCGGCAACCGCAGCATTTTTCACGGCAGCAATGGCCAACCGCAACGTGGACTTCTCGGCATCGTTAGCCGCCTTCATCGCTGTCGACAAGTCATGTTGGAGGCGCTCGAGCAATGTGGTCATCTCTCCATCGTGCCACGCCACTGTGGCGATACATGTCCATTGCCCCATCGGTACGCTCAATTCGGTGACCAACGAAGCGCTGGAACTGTTTTTCGCCCTGTTGGCATTACTGGCTCTCGTTGGCAGCGTCGGGATCGTGCTCGCGCGGCTCACCGGTGTGGCAGCTGGCAAATCGCTGTTGGCAGGGCTTGCCCCGCTCGGTTTGTGGGTACCAGCACTCGTGACCTCCGTTTCCATGATCGGCAGTTTGTACTTTTCGGAATCCGTGGGCTATCGCCCATGCGTCTTGTGCTGGTACCAACGCATCGCGATGTACTCACTGGCAATCATCCTGGTGATTGCAGCCGTGCGAAAGGATCGAGCCATCCGACCGTATGTGCTCACCATCGCGGGAATCGGGGCCGTGATTGCTGGCTACCACTGGCTGCTGGAGCGCTGGCCGAGTATCGACACCGGCACGTGTTCTGCGGATGCGCCGTGCTCAGTGCCGTATTTCGAGGTGTTCGGCTTCGTATCGCTGGCATTCATGGCGTTTTGTGCATTCGCTACCGTGCTCGTGTTCTTATCGGTGGTTCCCACACCGGCAACTGCAACAATGGAATCCACCAGTTCACCATCAACCCACTAAGAGGTACCCATGAACAAAATCACCACGCTTGTTGTCGGAGCAGTTGCAGTACTGGCGGCGATTTTCGCCGTTGTTGCCTTCACCACAAGCAGCGATGAAGACGCCAGCCTCGAAGGCGCGTCGGAGTTTCAGAATGTGGTGGTTGTCGGTGACCCACTACCAAAGTATGCCGATGGCGCAGATGCGGCAATCGGTATGACAGCACCCGTACTTGAGGGCTTTGGCTTTCTCGGCAATGAAGTCACCACCACCCCAGGCACACCGATGCTCTTGGTGTTCCTCGCGCATTGGTGCCCGTTCTGCCAGAAAGAAGTGCCCGTGTTGGTGAATTGGAATAGCAGTGGGCTCGTCCCCGAAAACCTCGACGTGATCGCCGTAACTACTGGCACTGATGAAACCCAACCCAACTTCCCACCATCGGTGTGGCTGGCCAATGAAAAGTGGCCTGAGTTGTGGCCAGTTTTGGTTGACAACAAAGATCAAACTGCAAGTAATGCGTTTGGCTTGGCTGGCTACCCCTTCATGACACTGATAGGCAGCGACGGCAAGGTGCTGTGGCGCAACAGTGGTGAGATTTCTGCCGAAGCATTGACTGAGGCGGTTACTTTGGCGTTGGGCAAGTAGTTCGGTTCGCTCTCCCCAAGTTGTTCACCACATCCAGCGAATAGGAGTCATTCCTATTTGCTGGTAGCGTCTGGGCATGACCTCAACACTGCGTGCTCGTATTGCTGCCCCGTTCGTCTGTCTCTCGTTTGCTGCAGTGGGGGCTTTCCTGCTCAAGCAACGCTGCCGACACCGTAGAAACCACGGCTGCGCCCGTCACAACCCTGGCGCCAGTAGTCGATCTGCCCGATGTCGTGGTGACGTATTCCATCCTAGCGGCGGTGGTCAGTGAACTTGTTGCCGGTGTTGCTGATGTGGTCACCATCATCCCTGACGGTCAAGACCCGCACGACTTCGAGCCGTCCGCTAAAGACATCGAGGTCATCAACAATGCTTCGTACGTCGTGGCCAATGGTCTGAACTTTGAAGAGGGCCTCGAAGCGTCGTTGGAGAAACTGCACGATGATGGTGGTCCCGTATTTTTCGTGAGCGATCACATCACGGTGCGTGAGATGAGCGAAGAAGGTGGCCACGACCACGACCACGGTGATGAGAAAAAGGACGACGAAGCAAAAGATGACGACCATGACCACGGTGCTGGCGATCCACATTTGTGGCTGAGCCCGGGCACAATGCTCGAGATGCTGCCGGCGTTGACCAGTGAACTTGGAACGGCCCTCAATGTCGACCTCAGCACTGCCCTCGCGAGCATTACCGCCAGTTACACCGCGCTGGATTCGGAGATTGCTGGCATTATGTCCGCTGTCGAAACGTGTGAACTCGTCACCGGTCATGACGAACTCGGCTATTTTGCCGATCGCTACGGTTGCGAAACAATCGGCGCCGTTATCCCAAGTTCCACCACCACTTCTGAAGCAAGTGCCGGTGAGCTCGCCGAACTAAAGGAAGTGATTGCCGAGCATGGGGCAAAGGTGCTCTTCACCAGCCTGGGCACACCGCAAGACGTTTCCGAACAAATCAGCAAAGAAACAGGCGTTGTCATCGTCGAGCTCTCCACCCATGTGTTAGGGGCATCTGCTTCATACGCTGAATTCATGAGGCTCGTCGCCAATCAACTCGCCGACGCTCTCCAGTAGCGCGTATGCCGATGCTGTCGGCCAATCCGTTGCTCGATCCGTTCACGGCGAATGAGTTCATGCAGCATGCGCTCTTTGCCAGCGTGTTGGTGGCACTGGTATGTGCAGTTGCCGGCACCTACGTGGTGCTGCGCGGCTTGTCGTTCGTTGGCGATGCTCTGGCTCACGGTGTGGTCCCCGGCATTGCAGCTGCGTTGATTTTTGGCGTGTCGGG
>JBEDEI010000138.1:0-4674 GCA_041175765.1 Actinomycetota bacterium
GCTGGATTGCTCGTTGCGTATCTCTTTGGCCGTCGGGGTGGTCGTCGCCGACGCGGTGTCATCGAGATTCGGCGCTAGTCAATGAGTGTGCTGCAACCCGTATCACGGTTTGCCGGTCGGGCAGTCGGGGCAGCGGTCGTTGCGCGCACGATGAAGCGATATCCAATCGTGGCGGTCGCCTTGTTCGTTTGGCGTTGGTGGCGACGACGCGAATCTCGTGAGGACCACACCCGAGTTCGCCTGCGTTCCGGAGAAACCATCACCGTGCAGCAAAAGCAAAGATAACCATGTCGGCACCATTTGCGGTTGGCGATCGCGTCTTGTTGGTCGATGCAAAGGAACGCCGTTATCTCATCACACTCGAACCAACGGGGGAGTTTCACAGCCACGCTGGGTTCGTTCCGCATGCGCAACTGATTGGCAGCGTGGAGGGGCTCACGATCGAGTCGACCAAGGGTGCCCGTTACGTCGCAATGCGTCCGACCCTCGAAGACTTCGTGCTCGAGATGCCCCGTGGCGCACAAGTCATCTACCCGAAGGATCTGGCACCAATCGCGATGCTGGCCGACATCGCCCCCGGACACCTGGTGTTTGAGTCTGGTGTTGGCTCAGGTGCGCTGTCCATGACCATGTTGCGTGCCGGAGCGCGAATCATCGGCTACGAACTGCGCGAGGATTTTGCCCAACGCGCAAAAAAGAATGTGCACTCATTCCTTGGTGATGAGGCCGCAGCGCGATTCCATGTCGTGATTCGCGACTCCTACACAGGCATCGACATTCCCAGCCAAGGACGCTTCGATCGCGCGGTGCTCGACCTGCCCGAGCCGTGGCAAGTGGTGCCGCATCTGCCCGGCGTCATGCATGCCGGTGGCGTGATGGTGGCCTATACGCCGAGCATCACCCAAGCGGTCAAGGTTCGCGAGGCACTGAACGTGCAGCGAGGTCAGTGGGTGGCGATGCGCACGCTCGAGGTACTACATCGCACATGGCACATCGAAGGGGAGTCGGTGCGACCCGACCACCGCATGGTGGCGCACACCGGCTTCTTGACGACTGCCCGGTTGCTTACGCCTCGATAAAGATGCACTCGCCGGGGCACTCCTCGGCGGATTCGATTACTGCATCAAGATGCTTGTCTGCGAATGTCGCGACGCCTTCGGCACCTTGCGCGTTGCCTTTGGCGGTGGCGAAAATCTTGTCGCCTTCTTTGACGTAAGCCAGACCGTCGTCGAGCAGGGCGAACACTTCGGGGGCGATCTCTTCGCACAGGCCGTCACCCGTGCAGAGATCCTGGTCGATCCACACCTTCATGGCTTCTCACGATACACGGCGCCCCGCTAGGTTCAGGTCATGGCCGACGACACAGGCGCACGACTTCGTGCACTTGAAGAACGGCTCCTGGACGCCAAGGGTCAGCTCGCCACCGCCAAAGCGCAGAACGAAAAACTCTCCTATGCATTGCGCGAGGCCCGCGATCACGTGGCTTCATTGCGTGAAGAAGTGGAAAAACTCACGCAACCTCCGTCGGCCTACGGCATTGTCGTTGGCACCAACGAGGACGGCACCGTGGATGTGCTCACCAACTCCCGCAAGATGCGGGTGTCGCTGCATCCAGAGATTGACGCATCCACCCTCGAGCGTGGCAGCGAAGTGGTGTTGAATGAGTCACTCAATGTGGTGATGACGCGAAGCGCTGAAACGACCGGGGAAGTCGTGTCGTTGAAGGAAGTGCTCGCCGATGGAGTTCGCGCAATTGTGACGGGTCGTGGCGACGACGACCGTGTGTGCGAACTTACCGATGCCTTGCGGGGCACACTGTTGCGCTCCGGCGACCTCCTGCGGCTCGACGTGCGCAGCGGCTTGCTTCTGGAGCGTTTGGCCCAGCCGGAAGTGGAACACCTGCTGTTGGAGGAAGTGCCCGACATTTCCTACGACGACATCGGCGGCTTGGATTCCCAAATCGAATCCATCGCCGACGCGGTGGAACTGCCGTTCTTGCACGGTGACTTGTTCGCCGAGCATCAGCTGCCGGCACCGAAAGGCATCCTGTTGTACGGCCCACCGGGTTGCGGCAAGACGCTGATTGCCAAAGCAGTCGCCAACTCACTTGCCAAGAAAGTTGCGGCCCGTACCGGGGCAGACCAAGTACGCAGTTACTTCATCAACATCAAAGGTCCGGAGTTGTTGAACAAGTACGTCGGCGAGACCGAACGACAGATTCGTATGATCTTCCAGCGCGCCCGCGAAAAGAGCGAAGAGGGCTGGCCGGTGATCGTGTTCTTCGACGAGATGGATTCCATGTTCCGCACGCGTGGCACCGGAATCTCCTCCGACATGGAGTCCACCATCGTGCCGCAGTTGCTGGCCGAAATCGACGGCGTGGAGGGATTGCGCAACGTCATCGTCATCGGTGCGACCAACCGCGAAGACCTGATCGACCCCGCCATCCTGCGCCCCGGTCGCCTCGACGTGAAGATTCGTATCGAGCGACCCGATGCATCTGCAGCCAAACAGATCTTCAGTCGCTACCTCACCATCGATGTGCCGATTGCGGCGAGCGAGGTTGCCAAGTGTGGCGATATGAAACAAGCCATCGCGAACATGATCGATGCCACCGTTGATGAGATGTACTCCACCGAGGAGCACAACCGCTTCCTCGAGGTCACCTATCAAAACGGTGACCGTGAGATCTTGTTCTTCCGGGATTTTGCCTCGGGAGCGATGATTGAAAACATCGTTCGACGAGCCAAGAAGCTCGCCATCAAACGCCTGCTCGCCGGGGGAGAGCGTGGGATCGAACTGGCTGATCTCACTGCATCGATTCGTCAGGAGTTCCGCGAGCACGAAGACCTCCCGAACACCACCAACCCGGACGACTGGGCGAAGGTGTCGGGTCGCAAAGGTGAACGCATCATCTTCATTCGCACACTGACCCACGACGATGGACCAACGGGTGGTAAGGCGATTGAACGCACGGCCACCGGCCAATATCTCTAGCAATGGCGATACCCAAAGTTTGTGGAATTGAAACCGAGTACGGCATCGTCGTTCGCGATGCCGACCTCAATGCGGTAACGGCAAGTTCCACGCTCATCAACGCATTCCTCGGTCGTACCGAATCGCGCACTGCCTGGGATTTTTTCGACGAACAACCGGGCAACGATGCGCGCGGACTGCTCCTCGGCGAGATACTCGCACCCGAGATTGAAACCCACCTGGTCAACACGGTGCTCACCAACGGTGCGCGCTACTACGTCGATCATGCACATCCTGAATGCTCGACACCCGAATGTCGCACCACGAGCGAAGTCGTGTTGTACGACCGTGCAGCCGAGGAAATCATGCGGCGCAGTATGGATCGGGCCAAGGCACTGCTGCCCGCAGACGGCGAAATCGTCGTCTACAAGAACAACTCCGACGGCAAGGGCAACAGTTATGGCTGCCACGAAAACTTCTTGGTCGACCGCAACGTGCCATTCGGTCAACTGGTCACCCAGATCACACCACACTTCGTCACTCGTCAAGTGTTTGCGGGTGCCGGCAAGGTTGGTTCAGAATCACCCGGTGCGATGCCTGGGGATGTCGCCTATCAACTCAGCCAACGCGCAGACTTCTTCGAAGAAGAGGTGGGGCTAGAAACCACACTCAAGCGACCAATCGTCAACACGCGCGACGAACCGCACTGCGACCCCGCCAAGTACCGAAGGTTGCACGTGATCGTCGGCGATGCGAACATGAGCGAGGTCGCCACTTTCCTCAAGGTGGGTACCACCGCCATCGTGTTGGCGATGATCGAAGACGATGCGGTGGGCGACGATCTGGTGCTTGCCCATCCGGTTACCGCGATTCGTCAAGTCAGCAACGACCCGTCGTTGCGTGCCACCATCGCACTGGCCAACGGCAAGCGCATCACGGCGCTGGACCTGCAATGGCAACTGCTGGAGCGGGCCTCGTCGTGGGCCGATCGTTTCGGAATGGAAGCAGTCACCGTCGATGACGGCAAGCGAATCTTTGAGGAGTGGGAACAGGTACTGAGCGGGTTACAGAACGACCCACTCAGTGTGGCCAACGTGGTCGATTGGGTTGCCAAAAAACGTTTGGTGGATGGCTACGCACAACGCCACTCGCTCGCGCCGACCGACGTGCGTCTGAAGGCAATCGACCTGCAGTACTCCGATCTGCGCAGCGATCGCTCGTTGGCCACTCGCTGCGGGCTACGCACATTGGTAACGCCTGCCCAGGCCATCCACGCCATCGACCATCCACCGGAAACCACCCGGGCATATTTCCGTGGAACCTGTTTGTCGAAGTTCGCACCCGACATCGTGGCGGCCAATTGGGACTCCATCGTGTTCGACGTGGGTCGCGACCCGTTGCGTCGGGTCCCCATGATGGAGCCTCTGCGCGGGACCAAGGCCATGACCGGGGACCTGTTGGCGCAATGCACCAACGCTCGTGAGCTCATCGAGCGGTTAGGCGCCACAACCTAACCATCGCCAGTTGCGAACGATGAACGTCTTGCTATGGTGCTTCGTATGGCTGAACGCACCAAGAAGCAGCGCACCTCGCCGCAACGCGAAACCGACACCAGCACCGAGACCGACACTGCTCCCGATACGCAGAGCGCCGATCGCCTGAAGGCCGAACTCGACGATTTGTTGGACGACATCGACG
>JBEDEI010000139.1:0-26769 GCA_041175765.1 Actinomycetota bacterium
GGCACCCATGTGAGCACTGCCATTGATGACTTGGTGTGGGCAACTGCCGTGCGTGACTCTGCAGCAATCGCTGCCGTCAGGCGTAGCGACCGCGCAGCAGTCTCCACTGCGAGCACACCATCACCGCCTTCACTGGCTACGGCAATTGCACGCAATGCCAAGTGACTCGAGTTGTCATCGGTGGACAGTCGGACTACTTCACTGAGCGAGGCACCGTCACTACTTGCCTGAGCCAACCATTTCCACTCCGTGATGGCACAGCGATCCACGGCGGCAATCACTGCTGCGTGGAGTGATGAGCCGAGCCGAAGTTCGCGTCCAATTGCATCAAGAGCATCGGCGTGGCGCTCCTCAGGCGAAAGCGCTTCGTGTTTCCGACGTTTCAGCCGGGTGCGCAATCGAAGCAGTACGGCTACAAATAGTTGCAGGCGGCGTGTAAGGAACTTCAGCAATGTCGCTGACCTTGAAGGACGTAGCGTTTGCAACAATCGCGCACGGACACGCCGTCGGTACACGAGTGGCCGAACGACAACATGATCGACATACTCAACGAAGTCAACGAGGAAGTCAACGAGTGTGGCGTGGGTGAACTTGCTCATGTGCCGCTGATTTAGGACCGACCCCGGGAAAGTCGAGCAACTGCAGATCCCTCGCTCCAAATCGTTTTTGTGCCGAGTACATCGGGCCGCATCGATACTTCCGTGATGTGGCTCACTCGACGGTGTCCATTTGGCGAGCGCTCAACGCAAACAATGACATCAACGGCAGCCTGGAGATGTTCGCGTACCGCCGCCAGTGGCCATTGCGGGGTTGCCTGCAAGACCATGGACTCGATGCGGCGCAAGGCATCGTCGGATGAGTTGGCATGACAAGTTGCCAGGGATCCGTGATGTCCTGTGTTCATCGCCGTCAACATGTCGACTGCCTCGTTGCCACGCACTTCGCCCAAGACGAATCGGTCGGGTCGCATGCGTAGGGCACTGCGCAGCAACGTAGCCAGGCTCACTTCGAGTGAGCCGTCGTATGTGGCGGGTCGCGCCTCGAAGCGCAGAACATGTTTGGTTTGCAGCCGCAATTCGGCGATGTCTTCGACGGTGATGACCCGTTCACCTGGGGTGACGCAACCACACAGGGCGTTGAGGAGCGTGGTCTTGCCACTCGAAGCAGCACCGGCAACGACCACGTTGCATCGCTGATGCATGATGTCGCGCAAGAGTTCGGCAACATCGTCCCCGCCAAACGCGGTCAGTGGCAAATCGCGCACATGAAAGCGGCGAATGCTCAAACATGGGCCGTCAACGGCGACAGGCGGAATCACGATGCATACCCGAGATCCATCGGGTAGTCGCGCATCGACAACAGGAGATGCATGATCGACACGCCGACCAATCGGGAGCAGGATACGTTCGATGATGCGCGAGAGTTCGCCGACAGGAAGAGTGTCGACATGCTCCACGCCGCCTTCACGCTCGATCCAAATTTCTCGACCTGCGTTCACCATGATTTCGCGTACGAGTGGGTCGGCAAAAAAGCGGGCCAAGGATGATGACTGTGACCAGTCAGTACTGAAGTGGTGTGCTGGCTGCGCACGTTGAGGCCGTGTAAGTGGCACGACACTCACAGCAACACGCCGATCTCCGCTGCTAGTTGTGTGGGCAAACGCGTCGCGAGCAAGCCCGCATCCACACTGCGCGCAACACGATCAGCAACGGTAATTTCAGCAACGATGGGTGCACCGACGACCGATTGCACATCCTTGGCAGTGAGTGACCGTCCGTGTTCTTTGAGGAGTACGACACCACCCGGTCGCTCAGCAAGTCGCGCTGCACGACGCAGAGCCAGATAGCAAGGTCGCACGACGAGCCAATCGGCACGTGCCGCGTGACGCACGGAGTCGGGCGGCTGTAATGCTCCGAAATCGACGACTATCGGGGCTTCAGGCAGTGCACCCAACAAGTCGTCGAATGCGGTTGCGGCAAAAGAGGTCGCCGAGCCAGCAGGTATCACTCGAAGTCGTGCGGTGGCAGCCACTTGTAAACACGAGAGGTCCTCGCGCTCTTCGCGTGTCTGGGACAACCAATCACGAATACCTCGTCCTGCTGGCTCGGCAATGCCGAGCACGGAGGGAACATCACCACCAATGTCGATGAGCACGGCGTGACCGTGACGCTCAGCAAGTGAAAGAGCCAGCGCAGATGCAAACACCGTGGTGCCACTACCGCCTTTGACTGACCAACATGCGTACATTTCGCCCGCCCTTCACAGATGCATGTGTGGATTACCAACCGGCATCCAAATCGATGTGTGTCGGGGCCGATGAATGAAGAAAGAAAGTTTGTGGCTTGCCCAGTATCCCCAATGCTCGGCGTGGAGAACTATCTCGACGCTTGGGCCATTTCGGAGGCGAGCAACGCTGCTACCCGTGCGTTATTGGCTGCCAGGGCCAAGTTGGCGCGAACCGCTTCCCCCGACGTATCAATGGCGATTTCCGCAAGCACGATTGGGGTCACCGCCGGGCCCGTAACACCCTGTTGTTGTGCAACAGCAAGCGCCCGCTCGATGGCTGCATTCATTATCTCGGCGGATACCGCATCACTTGCGGGCACAGGTGTGCAGACCAACATGCCGCCGTGCATGTCGAGGCGCGTGTGTGCAACACGTGCAAGTACGGCAATGTCATCGATGCGATGTTGTAATGCCAGCCCACTGGAAACCACGGTGAAGGCAGGAAACTCGTCGCACTGATGACCGATGACGGGAGCACCGAGGGTTTCCAACATCTCCAAGGTGCGCGGTAGATCAAGAAACGACTTTGCCCCCGCCGAAACGGTGACCACGGGGTGGTGTGCGATTGCCGCCAAGTCGGCACTTACATCACCGTGCAACTCAGCACCACGATGCACGCCACCGATGCCGCCAGTGGCAAACACATTGATGCCCGCACGGGCAGCCAACGCAAGAGATGCCGAAACGGTGGTGGCGCCGAACGACCATCGTTCACCCATTGCAACCGGCAGATCTCGCTCGGCCACTTTGCGTGCAGCACCAAGAATGCGCTCATGTTCGCCATCGGTGAGCCCGACTCGCGCCACGCCATCCAGCACGGCAGTGATTGCCGGCACTGCATCGTGTGCGCGAATGGCAGCAAGGCAACCATCGAGTGCCGACCGATTGGCTGGTGACGGCAGCCCAAGGTGCGAAAAAATCGTGGATTCCAACGCCACTACGGCCCGACCATCAGCCAATGCGGCGGATACCTCTTGCGAGACGGTGATGTCAATCATGTGTCCTCCAGCGTGGCACCTGCACGCGTCACGACACGAGCGGCAAGTGCGGCGGCATGCTCTACGCAGGTGCTCATCGGCGCTGCGTGTGCAAACTGATGCAAGAAGCCGGCAGCGAATGCGTCTCCCGCACCGGTGCCGTCCACCACTTGGTCAACAGGCGCTACCGCAAACCTGGCACTGGATTGCTCGGCACCAAACACCTCGACAGGATGTGCTCCGTCTTTCACCACGACGAGCCCAGCCCCGAATCGGTCACCACTCGTGATGTGTGCAGCATTTGCCTCGGCTCGAGTACAGAACAACACGTTTGGTTGCACAGCAGCGAGCAATTCGCGCACGGGTGACGTGCCGAGTTGCTGGATGAGCGTGACCGATGACAAATCCATCGACACGACAATGCCCCTCTCCCGGGCAGACAGTGCCACGGTGCGGGCGACTGCGGCGATGGGATTATCGGAAAACGAATACAGCGGTAAGTGCAAAGTGCTCACGCCGACAAGCCACTCGTCGCGGGATGTGGTCAAGGAAGTTGCATTGCCACGATCGGTCAACATCGTTCGTTCACCGTCACGCGTTGCCACCACCACGATGGAACCCGTTCGCCCGCGCCGCTCGCCCTGTACGTCAACGTGATGTTGTTGCAGTTGGCCAACCAGTGAATCCCCAAGCGGGTCGGCACCTACGCAGCCGACGAATCGGGAGCGCCCGTTCAACTTGGCGGCAAAGTACGCAACGTTGGCAGCACTGCCGCCACGACGACGAACGATCGTGGCCGGTGTGTCGCTGTCGCGTTGAATACCGTCGTGCAATTGCACGACGACATCTTCGATCAAATCACCAACCGCGCACAGCACGGCAGCGCCGCACTACACCGAGAGAAGGTCGCGGGCGCCGGTGTCGCTCGATGGATGACGCAGTTTGCTCATCGCTCGGGCTTCGATCTGTCGGATGCGCTCACGAGTGAGATTGAACGCTTCGCCAACTTCTTCGAGGGTGCGCGGTTCGCCGCGGTCGAGGCCGAAGCGCAACGCCAAGATTTCACGCTCGCGAGGGTCGAGCGGGGCAAGAAGGCGACCGATTTCCTCGGGCAACATTGCCGTTGCTGCAACTTCGAATGGAGACTCCACCGAGCGATCCTCGACGACATCGCCGAGTTCGGCATCGCCGTCTTCGCGCAACGGTTCACTGAGTGACAGCGGCTCGTTGGCGAATCGAAGTGCTTCGGTCACCTTGTCCTCGGGCATTTCCACCTCGGCGGAGAGTTCTGCCAACGTGGCAGGACGGCCGAACTTGAGCTCCAAGCGGGAGCGTGCTTTTTGGAGGCGTGCGAGGGTGTCGCCGGCGTGGACTGGGAGACGGATGGTGCGACCCGTATTGGCGATGCCGCGGGTGATTGCCTGGCGGATCCACCAGGTGGCGTAGGTAGAGAATTTGAAGCCTTTGCGCCAGTCGAACTTTTCCACGGCATGCATGAGGCCGAGGTTGCCTTCCTGAATCAGATCGAGCAGTGGCAAACCAGATGCTTGGTACTTCTTGGCGATCGACACCACGAGGCGCAAGTTGGACTGCACGAATTGGCGCTCTGCACGCGTACCGAGACGAACACTCTTGCGCAATTCGCGCTTGCGTGTGGCACTGATGTTGCCCGCGCCTTCAAGCTGCTTCTCTGCAGCCTTACCTTCTTCGATTTCTTTTGCGAGACGAACTTCGTCGTCTTTGGTGAGCAGAACATATTGGCCGATATCGGTGAGATAGAGACGGACAAGATCTTCGTCGTCTCGATCGATGCGATCTTTGGCCATGTGATGCCCCCACTATGTAACTAGAACCGAATATGACAATCGCGCCCGAGTGGGGCGCGAACGCGCTCAACGATACCGACACACTCCAAATCCACAACCTGTTTTGTGCAGATTCCAACGGGAAATTTTGGGGGTGTTTTTTGCCCTCCGATTCCTTACTATGGGGGTCATGTCCAACCCCGTTCTCAACGAATCGACATTCGACAAACTCCGTGACCGTCACGCAGGCGAAGCCGGCTGGGCAGTTGCATCGGGTCAACCCGCTGATGTGTGGGCGCCGCCAATGACCGATGGCCCCATCACCAAGCACCACGCAGGTGTCATGACCGTGAGCGGTACAGCGAGCGCCAGTCTGTTGTTGTTTGCCCTGCTGCTCATTTCTGCTGCCGTCGGATGGATTGCAGTTGCCGAGCCACAGCCAGGGGTTCTGGCATTTCCTGCCATGGCAATCGTGGGGGCCATCGTCGGTTTCATTGCGGTGATCGTCACCATGTTTAAGCCGATGACCTCCCACATCTTGGGCCCGGTCTATGCCATTGGACAAGGCCTCTTCGTGGGGGCAATCTCCAAGATGTTCGATGCCACATACTCGGGCATCGTGCTGCAGGCCGTCGGCACCACGATGGCAGTTTTCGGTGTCATGCTGTTCCTGTATCGCACCCGAATCCTGCGAGTGACCGACAAGTTCCGCCGCATCGTGATTGGTGCAACCCTCGGTGTTGCCGTGTTCTATCTGGCGTCGTTCGTCTTCAGCCTGTTCGGAGCCAACATCTCGTTCTTCACGGGGAGCAATGCCACCGGCATCCTCTTCAGCCTCTTCGTTGCCGGGCTCGCAGCGTTCAACTTGGCCCTCGATTTTGACTTCATCGAGCGTGGTGAGCAGATGGCGCTGCCACGGCGCATGGAGTGGTTTGCTGCGCTTGGGCTCTTGGTCACGCTGGTGTGGCTCTATCTCGAAGTGCTGCGTTTGCTTGCCAAACTGCGCGACCGCTAACAGCGTCGCGTGAACTCGCGCGCACCAAACCCTTGGTTGCGCGACCATGCCGACGGTAAGTCGCGATGTTGGTGGTGTGGTGATGATGCGGCCTACATCGCGTATCACGATGACGAGTGGGGTCGAGCCGTTCATGATGACGTGCGACTCTTTGAAAAGATTTGCTTGGAGGGCTTTCAGGCTGGACTGAGTTGGCTCACCATCCTGCGCAAGCGTGAGCGCTTTAGGGAGGTATTCAATGGATTCGATCCACGACAAGTTGCGCACTTCTCGTCGACTGATGTCGATCGGCTGATGGGTGATGCGGGCATCGTGCGGCACAGGGGCAAGATCGAGTCGGTCATCAACAATGCGCGCCGGTATGCACTGCTCGTTGATGAGTTTGGCTCACTGGATACGTTCGTCTGGCAATTCGCTGCCCCCCAACCAGAGGGTGATCGCACGGCACCACCAGGCATTCCGTCACAGACACCGTCGTCGGTGCGGTTGTCAAAGGAACTCAAACGTCGTGGTTGGACATTCGTCGGGCCAACCACCATGTATGCCTTCATGCAATCAGTCGGCGTGGTGAACGATCACCTCACGGGTTGTTGGGTTCGTTGAGGCGCTCGAGCATCAATTCCACCTCGGCAAGCTCGGCCTCGATGGCGTCAAGATCAACGGGTGTTGACTCGCCACTGCTGCTGTTGCTCATCGTGTACGAGCGTAGATGACGCTCGCTGCAGCGGGGTGCACCGCTAGCGTGTCTCGCCATGCCCACACAGTTCCCACCTTTCGATGGCTCTGCACCCAAGCAACAACGGTTTGCCGAACCGCCGGCAATGGGTATCGACCCAAAGAAGCGATACACCGCAACAATGAACACGTCATTGGGTGAACTCGTCATTGCACTCGACCCGGTTGCTGCGCCGCTCACTGTCAACAACTTCGTATTCTTGGCACTCAATCACTATTACGACGGCGTCATTTTCCATCGCATCATCAAGAACTTCGTTTGTCAGGGTGGCGATCCTGAAGGTTCTGGTCGTGGGGGTCCTGGGTATCGCTTCGGTGACGAATTGCCGAAACCCAACCAGTACAAAGTGGGGTCGTTGGCGATGGCCAATGCTGGGCCAAACACCAACGGCTCACAATTCTTCGTAATTAGTGGCCCAGATGGCTGCCGCCTCCCACCGCAGTATTCATTGTTCGGTCAAGTCATCAAGGGTCTTGACGTCGTCGAGACGATGCAGAGCGTGCCAACGGGCGGTGGCGACCGACCCAAGACCGACGTCGTGATTCACAGCGTCACCATCACCGTCGCCGAGTAGTTCATCGTCGATGCCGAAACGGCTCGAAAAGCTGAGCATCGTTGAAGCACGTCGGCTAGCGCTGGCGGCACAAGGCTTTGGAATCCAACGTACGAATGCCATGTCTTCGGTCGCTGATGTGGTCGCACTCATCAAACGATTGGGCGTCGTTCAGATCGATTCAGTCAACGTGCTTGTGCGCAGCCAGGAGTTGCCGTTGTTTGCGCGACTCGGTAATCACGATCGTGCTGCGATTCCCAACGCCACGGCACGGGGCAAGCTCTTTGAGTACTGGGGTCATGAAGCCGCACACTTGCCAGTCGAGATTCAGCCGTTGTTTCGTTGGAAAATGAATGCCGCCCGCACCGGCAAGGTAACGCACTGGGGGCTCACGAGTTTTTATCGTGACAACAAGAGCTACGTGCACCGCGTGTTGAAGCACATCGAGACGAATGGCGCCGTCACCGCCCGAGCGCTCAGCACCCGGAGCACCAAGAAGGGCACGTGGTGGGATTGGGACGAAGCGAAGACCGCTCTCGAGTATCTCTTTTTGACTGGTCAAGTGATGGCAAGTGGGCGCGGCACCGACTTCGCCCGCATCTATGACCTACCCGAGCGAACATTGCCTGCGAGGGTGGCAAAGAGCCCGACGCCAACCGAGCCCGAAGCACGGCGACAGTTGCTTGTGCGCGCGGCAGTGGCACAGGGCGTCGCCACCGCCGACGATTTGGCCGACTACTACCGTCAACGACTCTCGTCAGTGAAGCCGCTCATCGCCGAATTGGTAGAAGATGGTGTGCTGCGCGAAGTATCCGTCGAGGGATGGCGCAACTGCGCCTACATTCATCGCAATACGACACTGCCCACACCCATACGCGCCACCGCACTGTTGTCCCCGTTTGATTCGTTGGTGTGGTATCGGCCGCGCGCCGAGCGGCTCTTTGATTTCCACTATCGCATCGAGATCTATACGCCCAAGCCCAAGCGTCGATTCGGCTACTACGTGTTGCCCATCTTGTGTGGCGAGTCGTTGATTGGGCGACTCGACATGAAGGCCGACCGAGCCGCCGGCACATTGCGTATTGAGAGCGCATTTCTTGAACACGGTGTTGAAGCAACCAAGGTGGTTGCACCAGTGGCCCGGGAAGTACGAGCGATGACGAAGTGGCTCGGTTTGGGTCGTACCGCCGTCGGCACACGGGGCGATTTTGCACGACCGTTGCGCATAGCGTTGCAGCCGTGACCCCGCTGATCGCCGTTGCCGGTCGTACCGGTGCGCCGAGCAAGGTATCGCGTGACGAAGTCGCGTTCGCTGGCAAGCGTTACTTGAATTCCATCTTGCGTGCAGGTGGCGAACCCGTGGTGATTGCTCCACAGGTATTGGATGCCGAAAGTGCACGGGAAGTGCTGCAGCGTTTTGATGCGTTGCTGTTGATGGGTGGGCCCGATGTGGATCCACTGTTGTACGGCCAGACAGCTTCTGCTCAGGTGTACGGGGTGTCACCAGCACAAGATCGCTTCGAGTCGGCACTTTTGCAGGCGGCGATAGATCTTCGATTGCCGATATTGGCGATTTGTCGGGGGATGCAACTGGCCAATGTGGTGCTGGGTGGCACGTTGGTGCAACATCTCGCGAGTTTGCCCAACGCTGCGTCACTCGTCGCACATGCTCCAGGTGAGTTTCCCGTTGGTGCGGAGTTCGTCGTACACGACATCGTGCTCTCGCCTGGCTCGTGGCTGGCAACGGCCACTGGTGCGCAGCGTGTTCATGGTGCTTCGTTCCATCATCAAGGCATCGATCAATTGGCACCCGGGTTTAGCGCGGTTGGCCATGCACCTGATGGGCTGTTGGAAGCCATCGAGCATGAAGAACACCGCATCGTTGGTGTGCAATGGCATCCTGAAGATACGTCTGCTGATGATGCAGCACAACAAGGTATTTATGACGCGTTCGTGGCAACTGCGCGCACTAAGCAAACAAGTTTCTGACGAGCGCAGCACTCGGCGGTTGCACTACGGCGTTGTTCGTTGTGGCATCGCCCAGCGCACCACTCGCGTGATGGTGTCACCCAATGGAGTGAGCGCAACTCGTTCGGTGATTGGCAGATAGGGAAGCCCAAGATGAGGTCGTGACCAGCGCGGCAAAGTGGAAAGTGTTGCTGCTACCAGCAGGGAATATGCGGCGCGCGCAACAGGGGGAAGCGGCGGTTCAAAGAGGAGGTATCGAATGGCATCCCGTGATTCCTTGGTGCCCCTGATTTCACCGCGGTACGACGAGATCTGATCTCGCAAACTTCGCAATGATTCAGGAGGTGCAGGTACACCGAGTTTGCGGGCAATGACCGCGGTATCGCGCACGTAGCCATCACAGCCGTCTGTATCCAAAGGGAACTCACCGAATCGTTGATGTGCAGTCAAGAAACTGTCGATCTCGACGATGTGCACCCAGCGAAGCAGATGCGGATCACGCGCCGAGTACTCGCGGCCGTCGCTTGCCACACCATGCACACGCTCATGTACGCGATTCACAATGTCAATCGTGCGTTCAGCCTCACTCGCAGGCCCGAACGTGGTGGCGGCAAGAAAGTCGGCCGTCCGCTGCAGCCGGCCCCACGGGTCAGATCGGTAGTCGCTGTGTTGGGCAACACCAGCCATTGCCAATGGATGAAGGGACTGCACAAGCAGCGCCCTCAATCCACCGATGAACATTGCTGCGTCTCCATGCACACGTCGAATCGGGCGGTCTTCGCCGAACCATCGCGGTGCGGTTGGCTCCATGAGTTGCATCATTCGCTGCTCACCATCGGGCCCCGCAACACGATCACGGAGTGCTTTGCTCAACGACTCTCGCAAAGTGCCGAGCGCCGCATCAATACGTTGACGGTCGACTGGCATGCAACCATCGTGCCATCAGTTTGTGCGTCAAGCGTCACGAAGCCGTTCTGTACCCTGAATGTGTGACTGAAACAACGCCAAGCAACGGCTCCATGCCGCACTGGGTGCCACGCGCGATCATCCTGCTGTGGCTCGGGTTTCTGGGCACAATGCTGGTTCGCGAACTATGGGATCGTCTCTTCCCCTTCCTGCTCCTACTCGTCATCTCGCTCTTTTTAGCGCTGGCGATTGAGCCGGGCACCAATCGACTCGCTCGTCGGGGCATGAAACGTGGCGCTGCCACAAGTCTGATTTTGCTTGGTGTCGCCCTAGTAGTCGTGGTGTTTGTCTCGGTCATGGGTGCTCTCATTGCGGACCAGGCCAACGAGTTGTCGAGCAATCGTGATAACTACGTGACTGACGTAGTGAGTTTTCTGAACGACAATTTTGGGGCAAATCTTGATGCTGCCGAGATCGTTGCATCCATCGATGACCCGAATGGTCCGGTTCGTGAGTTCCTCAATTCGCAGGCCGACCGCGCGGTGAAGCTCGGCGTATCGGCATTCAGCACGCTCTTCCAAGCGTTTTCAATTCTTCTGTTCACCTTTTATTTTGCTGCCGATGGTCCACGTCTGCGGCGCACTATCTGCGCGTGGTTGCGTCCCCAGCGCCAACGAATCGTGCTCGATGTGTGGGAGTTGGCGGTGCAAAAGACTGGCGGATACCTCTCTTCACGCGCAATCTTGGCGGTGGTGTCTTCGTTTTTGCACTGGATTGCATTTCAGGCCATCGGTACGCCGGCACCAATTGCGCTGGCATTGTGGGTTGGTGTGGTCTCCCAGTTTCTTCCCGTCATCGGTATCTATGTTGCGGGTGTTCTGCCGCTGCTACTCACGGTGATTGATGCGCCAATCAAGGGTCTCTTCGTCTTGGGGTTCATCGTGATTTATCAACAGATAGAGAATTTTCTCATTGCCCCAAAGATCACGGCCCAGACGATGGAACTTCACGCCGGCGTGGCATTTGCTTCGGCAATCATTGGAGGTGCAGTGCTCGGCCCGACTGGAGCAATCCTCGGTTTGCCTGCAGCGGCCGTGATCCAAGGTGTGTTGAGTTCCGTTGGCACGCGCTATGAAGTCGTTGACGACACAAAGGCCGACGGCGAGTAATGCAAAAACTGTTCGCGGTACTCGTGTGTGGCGTAATGGCGACGGCTGCCAGCCCCGTATTTGCAACGCAAGACACAGGAACAGATTCGGGGACCAGTACGGGAACAGCCACGGCGGTGGCGACTCCTCTTCCCGAGGGGCAAACTCCTGCAGTGTCGACACCTGGGTCGGTGGATCTTTCTCCAGCGGTATCGATTGCGCCAAACATCAGCGAGACGTATCGATTCGCACCAACGCTGCCGCGCAACACGGGAATCGGTAAACGAATCGTCTACAGCAATTCATTTCAGTGGGTGTGGGTGATTGACAAAGACAACAAACTGGTGCGCTCCATGCCCGTGTCAGGGCGTCGTGGTGTTCCTGCACCCGGCACTTACAAGGTGACGACGAAGTCACCGTGGTCGTACAGCCTCGACTTCGAAGGTGTTGATTTTCGCTGGATGACTCGTTTCGCAACGGGGCCGGCAGGCGGCAACATCGGCTTTCACGAGATTCCGCGCAAAGACGGCAAGCCAATGCAGACGTACGCCCAACTTGGTTCATTCGCCGGCTCTGGCTGTGTGCGAATGGGTACCGAAGATGTGAAGTTCATCTACAGATGGGCTGAACCGGGTACGCCCGTTATCGTCACGCGATAGTTCGTCGACTAGAACCGCGCCATCTCTTGCTTGAAGAGATCGAGCCCCAAGTTGCCCAGGCCCAATGCGTAAGTGTGCCACGCACGCAAATCGAAGTTTGCGCCATGTCGTGCTTTTGCTTCGTCGCGGAGTTGTAGCCAGACTCGCTCGCCCAACTTGTAGGAAATTGCCTGGGCTGGCCAACCCAGATAACGGTCCACCTCGGAACGGTTGAAGGCGTCATCACTTGACGAACGAGCCGAGAGGAATTCAAACGCCAATTCGGGTGTCCACAATTCACCAGGGTGCCACGCCGAGTGCGCAGGAATGGTTTTTTCACAGTGCATCCCAATGTCGACCACAACACGTGCCGCCCGGAAGGCCTGTGCGTAGAGGTACCCAAGTCGATACTCGGGTCGATCCAAGAAACCGAATTCATCCATCAGTCGTTCGGCGTAGAGTGCCCAGCCTTCGCCGTGGCCACTGACGAACTCGTTGCGCTGAAAGCGAGAGAGCTTCTCGCGGTTCACCACTGCCATACCAATCTGCAGATGATGGCCTGGTACACCTTCGTGATACGCCGTAGTGGGTTCGCTCCACAGAGGGAATCGTGTTCGGCCGTTCGCGGGGTACCACGTGCTTCCAGGTCGGGTGAGGTCTTCACTTGGTGGCATGTAGTACTGGGCTGCAGCACCACCCGGTGGTGAGATTTTTGCCTCGATGGTGCGAATGTCTTTGGGGATATCGAAATGATTGTTGGTGATGAGGTAGTCCATTGCATCATCCATGAGGTTCTGTAGCCATCCACGCAAGTTGTCTTCACCGTCGATGGAATGCTCCGGCGATGAGTCGAGATAGTCGCGCACTTCATTGAGCGTTGCACCTGGTCGAATCTGCGCCGCACACTTTTGCAGTTCTGCATCAAGTCGTTGCACTTCTTCGAATCCCCATTCGTAGGCGTCGTCTGCATCCACATGCATACCCATGTACCGCTGTCGTGCGAGGGCGTGGCGTTCCTCGCCCACTCCGTTACGAGGATCGGCGATCGGTGCATATTCGTTGCGCAAAAAGGCGGCAGTGGCCGCCATCGCCGTCGAGGCTTCGCGCGCTGCCTGCGCCAGTGCGTCGGCGGGAGCGCCAGCAACCGCTGCACCTTGTGTGGCCAGTGCAGTAAAAAACCCCGGTGATGTCGACGTACCTGCCCAGCCGTCGAGCATTTCTGCTACTGCCAATACCTGCCGTCGTGGGGCAACGATCTTGCGCTGCATGCCGAGTCGCCAGGACTCCTGCATTCCTGCAAACGCCTGTGGCACCCGCGACATTCGCTCGGCAATGGTCTGCCACTGTTCTGGAGTATCCGTTGGCATGAGGTCAAAGACGGAGCGCGCATAGTCAACATCACCGGCAAGCACGCGAATGGTGCGGAGTGGCTCACCTGCGGCATACTCACGTTCGGCCATTTCCAATGAGTTACGCAGCACTCCGGCGGCGAGGCGATCCGTATCGCTGGTTTGTGCGAGTGATTGGAGTTTGGCAAGTGTCTGGCGGTTGAGCGCCTCACGTGCTTCATGACCGGCCGGGCTGAAGTCGGTCATGAGGTGGTCGCTACCTGCGATTCCCAAGCTGGTGGCAAAGCCTGGGTCAAGTGCTGCGAGCCGATCGATGTAGGAGTCAGAGAGTGCAAAGACGGGTGAGCTCATGTCTGCACACTAAACGGCAAACATCAATGCACCAGAATTGGCGAATGGCTGCACCTGATATGCGAGGCTCGTTGTATGAGTGACGCCGGGCTCCGCCGTCGCGTTTTGATTACGGGAGCATCGTCGGGCATCGGGGAGTCATTTGCCTATTGGTATGCAGATCAGCAGTGTGATGTGGTCTTGTGCGCCCGCAACCACGATGATCTTCAGCGTGTGGCAGCAAACATACGAGCACGTGGAGCCAACGCCACAATGATCATCGCAGATTTGTCCCATAAGGATGGCGTAGAAGCGGTTGTTGCAGAATGCGGCGCAGTCGACGTGTTGGTGTTGAATGCGGGCCTCACGCACGCAGCGCCAATCGGCACGACAAGTCGCGATCAGCTCGACGCACTTGCCTATCTGATGTCGGCCGGTGTGGTGCGCTTATGCGAGGGCATCGTGCCTGGCATGGTGCAACGTGGTCGTGGTGATGTGGTGATTGTGTCGAGCATTGCCGCATTCACCCCGATGCGTAAGGCCGCGCCGTATGCGGCGGCGAAATCACATGCAACTGCTTACGCACAAAGCTTGTCGCTGGAGGTACGGAGCAAGGGTGTGCGTGTCGTGGCAGTGTGCCCAGGGTATGTGCGCACGGATCTGCATCGTCGTGCAGGTCTGGACCACCTCACGCAGAAAGTCCCAAACTGGATGTGGTTGTCGTCTACTGACGTGGTGCGCGCTGCAAGCCGGGGATTAGATCGAAAGAAAGTCGTAGTGGTTCCGGGAATGATCTACCGATTGGTTCTGCCGTTCCTATCCTCCGTGTTGGCACAGACGATATGGCGTCGTTTGACGCGACGTCGCTAGCGGGTGGATTTGTCGCGAAGGTGCTCACCGACGTGACCGACTACTACCTGCCGTGAAGCAGCGTCAAGGTAAAAGTAGATTCGGGCTTCGTTGCAGCGGATGTGTGGGCCCAGTTCCACCTGCTTGCCGTTCCACTCGATGATGTAGTCACTTCCAAACTTGTTGATGGCATTGTCGCTTACGGAAGGAGCAAAGTTGAACTTCTCCATGCAGTAGGTGTTGAAGAGGTGGGGTTCGATGTCGCCGCGTCGCAAACGAGCCGCCAAGTTATTGAGTTCCAACAAACTCTCGAAGATTCGTCGATTAATTGCCGGAGAGAACTGTGTCTTGCCGAGTCGGGTGGCCAGGTCAGATTGGAAGTGCAGCATCGTGAAGGATTTGGTGGCAAGTTGCAGGACCTGGCTGGTGCTATTCCATTGGGTCACATCGTCACGCAACATCAGCAGGGAAGTGAGTTGGTTTTGGTATCGGTCGCGATCTTCTGCCATTTTTGCGCTCAGGTGTTCGGTGGTCGTGAGATTCTCGTAGAGCTCGTCATAATCAGATTGCAGTTCGTTTACTCGCTGTTCCAGGTCGTGATTTTTTCGGCGCAGCTCGCCTACTTCGGGTGAAGAGGTACTCGCCACAACTTGTTGGATGGGCACCTGTGAGGCACCTTGGTTGCGGCTGGTGGCACGGGGCAACATCGGGAGAGCGCCAACAGCAGCAGCAATCAGGTCGTCAACGAGTCGAGCATCGTCGGTTTGCGGAAACTCTGTAAGTGTCACACCCTTTGGCGTTCGTGGCCATGCGACCAGCACCCAACTGGAACTTGCCTTGCGACTGCCGTAGTAGTCGTTGAACCCGCGTTCGGCGTCCGTGCTTGTCAACTGATGAACGTGGGCGATTCCTGTCAGTAGCCGCGCCGTTTCGGAGTTGGTGACGGCGTTCGCTCCTTTGGTGCTTGTGCATTCAATAACCAGTGGCAGACGCCGAGACGGAGCCTCGATGAGTGCGCCAAGTGCTGCACCCTCCTCGGCACTTGCTGCCCGAATGAGATGAGATGACACCATTTGTTGGGCATCTCGCACTCTCAGTTGGTGGGTCAGTTCGCCCACCAACGATGTCAATGATGTTGGCGGTCGCTCCGTGCGTGTGCGCGGCAGAATCAACGGCCCTGTCGGTCGCACCTCGCGACGTACATCAATACAAAGATCGCCACGTGGGCTGTTGAACATCGATACCAATGTCACTTGTCGTGCATCGCCGCTTGCGTGCTGTTCGGACACATCAATACGAAACACCTTGTCGGTCACGCTGCTGCGGGCGCTCACTTGGGTGGTGTTCGTACGCTCACTTTCTGGCCATGTCGCAGAGAGCCACGCAGAAATGACTTGTCCAACGTTTTCACGCAATGTGAGTTCATTTGCAGCATCCCGCGGCTTGGGCACGATGAGCGTGACGCCGTACACCGTGAGCATGACTTAACGCTCCAACACCAATTGGAATTCAAGCAGCCCCGAATCTTGCGTTGAGATGCCGGGGATGGAGGGATTGGGAATCTCCCATTCGGCAAAGATGATGGTGATTTCGCCGGCAATCACGATGTTGCCGTCACGAATGGTGCTGACAACCACGACCTCGACAGATTTAGTGGTGCCTCGCAAAGTCAATGTGCCAGTGCCCGTGTGTGTGGCGGTTCCCGAAAGCGACGATGCAGCAAGAGTGATCGGAGAGTCCAAGGAAAACGCTGCCGTTGGAAAATTCAGCACATCCATGATGCGACTTTCAAACTGTGCATCACGCCGAGAATCGTCGCTCTTGATGGTGGTCATATCGACTACGAATGTCGCCTCGGTCACGGTCAGATCATCGACTGTCACGCTGCCAGTAACTGTGTTGCTCCGCCCGACGGCCGTGACGTTCTGACCAAAAAGTACTTCTTCGACTCGGTAGCCAACTTGTGAGCCAGCAGCAACCTTCCAGGTACCCGTTGCAGTGTCGATTGACGTTTGTGCTGCATCAGTGTTGGCGATTGATGTGTCGGTCACGGCACTCATTTCTGCCAACGAAGTGGTAGTCAGTTGATCAACGAAGCTCTCATCTGCGGGTGTGCGGATGATGTTGATATACACCCATGGTCCGACAGTGACGAGCACGGCAACGCCAACGACAGCGCCGATGAGCACTTTTACGGTTCGCGACATGGCTCGCAGGTTATCGCTATGGAACCTGCCGTGTTATTGCTTGCGTGCGAACACCTGGGTTGTTGCACTCTGGCCGTTGTGATACTTACCTTCGACAATGTTTCGCTCCACCTCACGCCCGATCACCATGTCGATACCACCTCCACCCAAGTCATTCAGTACGTCTTCGAGTTCCACCGTCATGGATGCATTTTGTGGTCCGCCAACCCCGCGCCCAATGTTGGCCTTTCGATATGCCTCAAACACAAAACATCCACCTGTCTTCAGTGCCCGGGGGATGGCGGCGTGAACGAGGTGTCGAAGTTCGGGTGGGAGATGGCAGAACACCGAAACGATTGAACTCCACGCAGCAGTCCCCAGATCAAAGCTGGCGAGATCCGCCACACGGGCATCGAGTGCAACCCCTCGGTCGCTGGCCAGACGACGTGCCTTCAACACGCCGACTGGGCTCAGATCTACGGTCACCACCTCATGGCCAAGCTCGGCGAGAAATACGCCGTTTCGCCCTTCGCCGTCACCAAGACAGAGCGTCAGCCCAACGGGGAGTTGGGCGGCAACCTCCCGAAGAAAGTCATTCGGTTCTGTGCCGAATGCAAAGCCGTCCTCGGCATACCGTTCGTCCCAACTTTGGCCGCTTGATGTTGTGTGCGACATCGAAAACAGACTACGGGTGTTGTGAGTCTCGCAGGTAGCCAGTCAATTGCGAACACGCGAATTACTGTTGCACGGTGACGTTGGAAGCCGTATCGGGTGCAGTAGCAACCGTGCTCGCGGTGGTATTTATCTGGCCGCAAGTCATTCGTGTGTATGTGAAGCGCAGTGTGGAGGGTGTTGCTGCGCAGTCACAACTCATCGGACTATCGGGCACGCTGATGTGGCTCACCTACGGAGTCATCACCGATCGACTTCCGATGGTGTTGTCCAATCTCAACATTGAGCTTGCCATCCTTGCACTCATGGTGATGCTGGTGCGGAAACGCGCTCTACCTCTTTGGCAGCCAGTAGTGGTGTTTGTTGCGACTCTGGTGTTCTGTGTTGTGGCTGCCCAGATTTCATCGACGATCATTGGAGTGACGGGTGTGCTGATCGGAACGCCGGCAATCTTTCCTCAGGTATGGCGGGCGTTTCGCACCGAGCACCTGCTTGGGGTTTCGGTTACCTCGTACATGTTGCTTGCGTCGATGGGTACGGGATGGTTCACCTACGGCCTCACCATCGGTGATCCTGTCGTGTCCTACCCGAATTTGGTGCTCATTCCGTCTGCTTCATTCATCGCCTGGAAGGCTTGGTATTCGCGTCGCCACGCGCAAACACATCAGTTATCGGTGGGTAGCCGTTGAGTGGGTCAACGTAGAGTCACCACAGTCGATACCGTGCCGGCTCGTTGATGTGAAGCGGTGAGATGCAGCATGGTGCCGCTCGGAGCGCGCACCAACCAGGTATGAAGATGGCGATCCGGAGTGCCATCCGACATCATTCCACCATCGAGCAAGAACTTTGCCCTCCCAGACAACTGTCCGATGCGCACACGCGACTCGCCTTCTACCAAATCAACATTGCCCCCCTTGCTGTTTGCTATCTCGACAACAGCAGGGAGCACGATCCGCTTTGCATGTGCGTGCTGAGTGACTTCAGTTGAGAGCCAACCGGTGTTCGCAACTCCGAGACGCACTCGCCATACGTCACCGCCGAGCGATGTGGCATCAGCAAGCTTGATCTCCAAACGGGGTGATGCCATTGCTTGGTAGACGGCCACTTCGGCGTGCGGTGCCACTTCGGCTTTCAGTCGAGATGATGGCGCATTGGTCCATATATATAGAGCGTTGATTCCACCAAGCTCGACGGGTCCGAGTTGTGGATGGTTGTAGGAATACCACGCCACGTACGAGTTTGGTGCGTGTTGGTCGCTCCAGCGACACACCGCCAGATCTTGTGCAGGAGTTGGCCCCACGTACCACACGTCGGTCGGTGAGTGTTCGCCGGTGGCGTGATAGATCGCATCCCAGAATTCAGTCGTCCAGGAATACACGCCGAGATGGTCGTACGCCCAGTCGTCGCCTGCGCCGCCCATGACGCGCGACTTATCCCACGTGAGGTCTTCGTACACCGAGTGCACGGGGTACGACGTCAGTGGTGTGGAGTGTTCGCCAAATTTTTTGAAGATGAAAATATCCTCGGGCGGCAATTTTGAATCGGGAAGATTGCTGCTGGGGCGCAACATGAACCCACCTGCGGTATGGAATGCGTTGTAGCCACATACGTTCGGCCGTGCCTTCACCGCTTTCACGAGTGCGTGCACTTCTGGTTCGCTCATCGGGTGATCACCCGAGCCGAGCACGTCAACACCCCAACCGGCAGGGAAGTTGCGGTTGAGATCGAGACCTGCCGGGTCACGCGGCTGGTCGATGGTGAAGCCGTCAAAGTTTTCGATAAGGCCCTCAGCAAGTAATCGGTACCGCTGAACACCTTTTGGTGCACCGAGTGGACCAACGGGAATCATCACCCGTGCTTCCTCAGGATGTTGCATCCAACCGCCATCGGGGTCGGCGATTCGCATGGTGAGAATTCGTCCGTCACCATCGATGTCTTGCGGATGCAGACCCGGCCAACGATGTCCGTCGCGCCACGGCCATGGGCGCACACTTGAGCGATGAAACAAGGGTCGGTCTGCAAGTGCATCTTCTACACCGTCCGGGTTTACGCGTGGCGCAATGTAGAACGTGCGTGTACGCAATGCTTCGCCGATGGTTGGGTCACCAGCCACGAATTTCGTAACGAGATCGTGGATGATGTAGAGCGCTGCAACACCGCCCGTGACCTCCACTGCATGGATGTTTGCGTCGATCCAGTGGGCAGGTTTGGTGTGGTGGGCGCCGGTGCTCGCATCGGTGATGGTGACGAGCAACAAATCACGGCCGAGGTGTGACTGTCCGTAACTTTCCAGCGTCAGCAGTGTTGGATGAGCGGCAGCAATTGCGCGCAACCAATCAGCCATTTCGTCGTAGCGAAGAAATCGGTCGAAGTCGTAGGTCATGCACCGAGGTTAGACCGACTCAATGGTGATTGCTTCATTGACGCATTCGACATACTCATTACGCTGACGTCATGTTCGGATTGCGCACGCGATTCGCTGTTCTCGTGATTCTTATGTTGTCACAGGTCGCACAGACTTCATGGACGACACAAGCTGCCGCAACCTCTCCATCGTGCGCAAAAGGCGGCACTTGTCAGCTCGGTGACACTGGCCCCAACGGTGGAATCGTTTTTTATGCGGCCCCATCGCCGCAATGGTGGGGTCAATACATGGAAGTACCACTCTTCACGAGTCGCACGAAAAACACTCCATGGCTCGTACAGCGAGCGGTACACACCGGGCCGGATGCAAAAGCAAAACGCATTGAGGGCAAAGCAATTGGTGCTGGGTCAACTAACTACGCGCAAATGTTCGGCTCTAATAATGCTTTTTTTGTGCCATCCAAAGACGAACTTGACGCGTTGTACAACTACATCGTTACTGCTGGTGCACGGCTTCGCGGCGTGTATCGCACTGGCATGGATGGCGACCCGTATTGGACCTCCAGCGAAGCCTCCGAAACGTTTGCGTGGTATCAGTTGTTCAATGACGGCACACAGTTCACGGACGCCAACGGCATCATTCGTGGTCTAGCGGGCAATAAGTCACTTTCAAAAAGCAACGTGCACACTGGTTCGTCATTCCCCGCCAAACAGATGCAGATAGTGACGGTGAGCGCATTTGCTCCCAAGGGTGTCGTGTTGCCACCGAAGCCATCACGTCCGGAGATTCCCGCGGGTGGACGGATTTCATCCGAATGTGCTCGCGGGCTTTCGTGCAAAGTAGGGGACATCGGGCCAGGTGGTGGGTTGGTGTTCTACGACGCGGGAAGCAGGCAGTCGTGGGGTCGATGGCTTGAAGCTTCGCCATCGGAATGTGAAGCCGCGGCAAAAGTGTGGCGAATTGCTGCTCCGGGCAAGAGGGGCACGAAGCAGTTGCCGTTGCTCTACAACACATGGAGCATGGCTGCGCGGCAACGTGTGGAGTCGAAACGCTTGGGCATCGGTAAAGCCAATACCGACCTCATCGTGCGACAGCACAAGGGTGTTCCTCAGGCTGCCCTCGATGCCACCGCAGCTGGCTATGCGGATTCACTCGTGTGTGGTGGCAAAGATGATTGGTTCTTGCCCAGCAAAGACGAGTTGGATGCGCTCTACAACGCATTGGCAATCGCCGATCATGATTTGACGGGTAGCAACGCCTTCGGATTCGACCGAGGCTTTTACTGGACTTCATCGGAGTACAACAACGAAAATGCATGGACGCAGTATTGGATTGATGGCCAGCAGTTCGACCGAGAAAAGTGGCTGAGCGCCAACGAGCAGCAGCGGGTTGGCGGCCTGGACCCACGCCCGTTTCGTGTGCGCCCGATTCGTGCCTTTGGCTGAGTGACTGCCGGGTGAAACCTGCAATCACATTGTTACCGCATCGCAACATTGCCCCCTTGACTTTGATTGCTTGAGGAGTACTGTTCGACACAAGAGCAGTTCAACCACTTCGTTGAGGAGGTAGGTCATGAGCAAGCGACATCGTGGTGATGATGTGGCGCCACTCACCAAAGCCGAGTTGCGGGCACACGCACATGCGGAACGTCACCGAATTAAGGGCGAATTACATTCACTGGCGGTCACCATTGGGCGCTCGAGGCATCCAGATGATTGTGATGAGCCCGCTGCGGCCTGGAAGCCGATGCATCATCGAGATAGCCATCATGCACTCGAAAAAGCCACGCGTCGTCAACGTCTCCGCCACTGGAAGATGAAGGAATGGAAGCGCCGTACCAATGCTCGACGAGCCAAGGTACGGCAAGAGGAGCAGTTAGCAAAAGAGTTGTAGAACTACGACTACTGTCGGAGCAGGAACTCCGATGCAACATCGTCTCGTGCTGCATCATCTCACTGGGGAGTTCCGCTCGCGCTGGCGTGGATGGATCCACGCAATCGCAACATGTGCCGCATTGCCCGCCGGCATCGTGCTGATTGTGCTGGCGGAAGGCATTCTGGCAACTGTCGCCACAAGCGTCTACGTCGCATCGCTCATCGCATTATTCAGTACTTCTGCGGCGTACCACATTTTGGCGCGTAGTCGTCGCGCACAACTGGTGATGCAGCGCCTCGATCACGCGATGGTCTACGTGCTCATTGCCGGTACGTACACACCTGTTTGTTTGCTTGCACTGCCGGATCGCCTTGGCATGGTGATGTTGTGTGTGGTATGGGCGACTGCAGCCATCGGAATTCTGCTCAAGTCGCTGTGGAAGGCGCGCGTCTTTGCATCGGCTCTCTACATCGTGCTCGGCTGGATGGTGATCTTTGTGTTGCCTTGGGCGTATCAGCAGATAGGTCTGACCACACTCGGGCTCTATGCGGTGGGTGGTGTGGTGTTTACCACTGGTGCTGTCATGTTTCTGCGCCGTTTCCCCAAATTGCGCCCTGACGTATTCGGTTTTCATGAGGTGTGGCATGTGATGACGGTGGTTGCAGTGATTTGTCAGTTTGCCGCCACTGCGCTACTGGTCAGGTAATTGTGCAACTAGCCTGAACTCTCCACGGGTCGCTAGCTCAGTTGGTAGAGCAACGGACTTTTAATCCGCAGGTCCCGGGTTCGAGCCCCGGGCGACCCACGTGTCAAAGCAATTGGAACAGTTTGATCTGTCCGTTTCGGGCATGACGTGCGGTGCGTGTGCCATCAAAGTGGAGAAGTCGCTCAACCAGATACCCGGCGTAAGTGCGTCGGTGAACTTCGCAACGGAATCTGCGCGAATCACCGTGAGTGATTCGGTTTCTGCCCAGCAGTTGATTACCCAGGTAGAAAGCGCCGGGTACGGGGCACGCCTGCTGGAAGACACCACGCCCGAGATGCTCGACAAGGAAGCACTTGATCGTGTGGCGATGCTGCGATCACGGCTTGCTGTGTCACTCATTGCGGGTCTTCCTGTCACCGCACTCTCGATGGTGTCGATGCTCCAATTCGATGGTTGGAAGTGGTGGGCATTCGCGCTCTCGTTGCCTGTCGTGTTGTGGTCGGCAGCACCATTCCACCGTGCCGCAGCGATGAACGCACGTCATCGTGCTACCACGATGGACACGCTCATCTCCATCGGCATTCTTGCCGCGATGACTTGGTCGCTGTGGGCGCTGGTCTGGGGAAATGCCGCCGAAGACCACGCCGGTATGACCATGATGTCATCAGAAATCGACCACGTCTATATGGAAGTCGCCGTGGCCGTCACCATATTCCTGTTGGCGGGTAGATACTTTGAGGCGCGAGCCAAACGACGTGCAGGTGATGCATTGCGATCACTCCTTGCCCTCGGCGCACGAAATGCGACGGTATTGCGCGACGGTCGCGAGGTTCTCATTGAGGCGTCGCAAGTTCAAGTCGGAGATCTCATTGTGGTGCGCCCCGGCGAGATCATTGCCGCGGATGGAGTGGTACGCGAGGGTGACTCTTCATTGAATGTGTCGATGCTGACTGGTGAAAGCGTGCCAGTGGATGTGACGGTGGGGTCTACCGTCACGGGAACGACGGTCAATCTGACCGGGCGCATCATCGTGCAAGCGACACATATCGGTGCCGACTCGACGTTTGCGCAAATGGCCCGTCTCGTTCGTGACGCACAAGCCACCAAGGCCCCCGTACAAAAACTGGCTGACCGCGTCAGCAGCGTTTTCGTGCCGACAGTAATGCTGATTGCAGTAGTCACGTTCATTGCCTGGTGGGTGGTTGGCGACGACGCATCCCAAGCATTCACTGCCGCAGTTGCCGTGCTCATCATTGCCTGCCCATGTGCTTTGGGTCTGGCGACACCAACGGCATTGATGGTGGGCAGTGGTCGTGCAGCACAGATGGGCATCGTCATCAAAGGTGCTGATGTGCTGCAAGGAACTCGTCGCGTCGACACCGTTGTCTTTGACAAAACGGGTACCGTCACGACTGGTGTCATGCAGTTGTTGGATGTGGTGTGCACTGATGGCATCACTCGTGCCGAAGTACTCATGTATGCAGGGGCACTCGAACATGCAAGTGAGCACCCCGTAGCAAAAGCAATTGCCGCAACCGCGCGAGCGGAGAATGGCGCACTTGAATCGGTCAGCAATTTCGAGAATTTGCCAGGGATGGGCACGATTGGAGTGGTAGTTGGCGCCAGCGTTCTTGTTGGAAACGAAACATTGATGCGCCGAAAACTTGTGTTGATACCGTCCGCTATGAACGAAGCCCTGATCGAAGCACGCAGCAACGGCAACATTGGTGTTCTCGTTGCAATCAACGGCACGGTCAAGAGCGTGTGCGTGGTGGCTGATCGCCCGAAAGCCAACAGTGCGGCGGCAATTGCGTCCCTGCGCCAATTGGGGCTCCGTCCGATTTTGCTCACTGGCGACAGCCGCGCTACGGCGTTGGCCGTTGCCAAGCAGGTAGGAATCGAAACGGATGACCAGCACGTGATCGCCGGAGTACTGCCCGAAGAAAAAGTTCGAGTAGTCGCTGATCTGCAGGAGCGTGGCTATGCAGTCGCAATGGTCGGTGATGGCGTGAATGATGCAGCAGCACTCGCCCAGGCGAATGTCGGCATCGCCATGGGTACCGGCACTGATGTGGCGATGAATGCCAGCGACCTCACGATCGTGAGTGGGGATTTGCGCCTCGTTCCTGACGCGATCTTGTTGTCTCGAGCCACGCTGAGAACGATTAGCGCCAACGTGTTCTGGGCGTTTGTCTACAACACGGCTGCAATTCCCATCGCTGCCCTTGGACTGCTGAACCCGATGTGGGCGGGTTTAGCCATGGCGTTTTCCAGCGTGTTCGTGGTGACCAATAGTTTGCGACTGCGCACCACAAAGCTCACGCCACACACTGCGTTCGTACACGCAACTCGTTGACCGCACCCTTCAACCAGTTCTGAGCGGTTCGGCGAGTAATGCCCTGGTCTCGGGCGTACTCATCGAGCGATTTGGTCGAAAGTGATTCCATCATCGCCAATGTGGCCGTCGAAACCTGATGCTCACGTGCCATGTTGAGCAAGTGCGCGAGTTCCAACTCTGCATTCGAAGTACTCCGCATGGAGCCATACGGATCTTCGTGATTAAGTAGGTCTGCACTGCGCGTATTGAGCACCCCGCTGTAGTCGTCGTGAAGGTGTTCATGCTGTGGTCGGCGGCGTCCATCTCGAGAAAATGCGAAGTACTCGGTGTCGCGCACGATGTTGACTGCAATCTTGATTGGTCGCCGAGCGATTGGATACGACCGAATCACTTCCCATGCGTGTGAGAGGGCGGTACCGAGCGCGTCATCAAAACCAATGTTGAAAGTGCGACCACGTCGTTGCGCCAAGGCAATGATCGGTGGAATCACACGCTGCAGAACGATTCGGGCGGCAAGCGGGTCGGTGGCGGCTCGACGCACGATTGCAGCCAGAACCTGGTCGGAGACCGGATCACACTTGGCACCCCGAAACCCCGCTGCCTGCAGGACCTCATCAAGCGAATTGAATGCACGGTCTTGTAATCCCCAAGAGTTCACTTGGCGAAGGACCCGGGAGGAATGACGCATCCGATGCCATTCGGCATCGAGCAGCGTGACGGGGCTTCGATGAACGGGGGCAACGGACTGTTTGGTGGTCTGTTTGGTGGTCTGTTTGGTAGCACGTGTTGTGGTCATGCCACCCCAGCGTGAGGATGAGCCTCACCGCAGTTCTCACCGCAGTTTTCACTGCATCGTCATCCAGCAACAAATCGGCAAGACTCTGCCGTATGCGCATCACCCTGCCTTCGGGCACTCTTGCTGAGATTGACACTTCCGTGAAGTCACCATCGATGGGTCTCGTGATTTCCCCGGATATTTTTTCGCTGCGTCCACTCTTTACCGATATGGTTGCGCGACTCGCACAGGAGTGGAACATGGCAGTGTGTGCCGTGGAGCCGTTCCCAGGCCGCACCCTGGGTGCAGACATCGAAGCCCGAATGTCGGCCGTTGCCAGTCTGGATGATGCTGCACACCTGCGGGATTTGCACGAGGCAGCAGATGCTCTCGGAACCACACGACTTGGGTTGATGGGATTCTGCATGGGCGGAATGTATTGCTTCAAGTCGGCAGTAAGTGAGCGCTTTACGCGCATCGTGAGTTTCTATGGAATGATTCGCATGCCAGCGAACTGGCAGTCGCCAACCCAAGGCGAACCACTTCTGTATCTGTCCCAAGGTGACGCCACGAAAGTGATGGCAATCATCGGCACGAAGGATCCGTATACGCCATCAGACGACGTCGATGCATTGCGCGCTACGGGCTGTCACGTTGTGGAGTACCAGGGTGCCGAACATGGATTCGCCCACGATGCCGCTCGTCCGGCCCATCTCCCTGCACAAGCAGCCGATGCATTTGCTCGCACGCGGTCGTGGCTCGAGGGCCAGCCAATCCACCAATAAGTAGGCGTTGCAGCGGTATAGCGCTGTGCGAATTAGGAAGAGCGAGCAGTGAGCTTGACGCGCTCTTTGATGCGGTAGCGGCGATCGGCTTGCTCGAGCCAGCCGAGCCGAATGAAACTGGCAATCGCCTTATTGACACGTTCGCGTGAAGCACCGACCATACCTGCAAGTTCTTCTTGAGTAACTGGCAGCACAAACTCATCACTGCCCTCGGACAACTCGAGCAATCGTTTGGCGGTACGCCCAGTGACGTCGAGGAACACGCTGTCGGACAACACTTCGTCCATCACCCGTAGGCGGGACGCGAGCAGTTTGGTGACACCCCACAACATGCTCGGATTTCCCTTGAGTTCCGCCGTTACTGCTGCATAAGGAATTTGCAGCACACTCGATGGTTCAAGCGCACGGGCCAATGCACTTCGTGCACCGTCATCCAACAAGCCGAGCTCGCCGAACAAATCGCCCGACTCCATGAGCGCAAGCATGCTTTCGCGTGCATCTAGCGGT
>JBEDEI010000140.1:0-4311 GCA_041175765.1 Actinomycetota bacterium
CGCTTGCATGAGGCGTTGGATAGCGCACTTGGCGCACGATGTCGTGCTCGCTCGTGACATTCGCGTCACCATCAATAACGATTCCGAGGCACTTCGTGCCGCCGACATCGATGCCCGCGGCAAGGTTCACGACTCGGCGCGTGCCTTCAATTCCTTCAAGGTGTGCAGAATGCGCACCTCGGCCCGACGCTTCACAAAACCCGGCAGCGGCACGATGAGTTCGATCTTGAGCGAATACGTCACATCAGTTCCTCCACCTTCGGCCACGAAGGTGTAGGCACCATCGATCACCCGCATGATGTCGCCCTCCACCAGCGTCCACGAAATGCGCTCGGGTGCCTGGGTGTAGTCGTAGGCCAGCGTGTAGTGCGTGCTGCGACCGAGTGCGCTGGCGCGAAACTCCACCTTGGTAGCGCGACCCTGTGCGTCGCGTTCGAGCACATTGGCTTCCTTCACATCGCGAGCCCACTCTGGGTAACGCTCAAAGTCGGCGGCAATCTCAAAGCACCGAGCAGGTGACGCAGCGATGCGCTCGGTTTCGGTGGCTTGGTCAATCACAGGCGCAAGGCTAGTTGAGACGTGCCGTTCACCGCGTCAGCGCCGTTTGTAGTCGCTTCACCAAAACGGAATAGTCGAACTCCGCAACGGCTCTGGCCCGGGCGGCCATGCCCATTGACGCACGCAGAGGTGCATCCGAGAGCAGGTGCACGAGACGTTCAGCGACCGCATCGACGCTCTGTGGGTCACCGACGACATGCCCCGTCACTCCATCCACGACTGCTTCTGCTGCGCCTCCGCTATCCCCCGCAATCTGGGGCACGGCACATGCCGCAGCCTCGGCAAACACGATGCCAAAACCTTCTTGTTCCAGCCCCGCCCAGCGATTGCGGCACAGCATCATGAAGGCATCGGCACAGCCATACAACTTCGGCAGGTCCGAATCACTTACTCGCCCCACCAGTCGCACGGGTGCGCCGAGTTCGGCGATGATGCCCTGCAGACGATCGTGATCTCGACCCGTACCGCCAATCAGCATCGTGAGGCCATCAACTGCTCGCGCTGCTTGCGCTACGGCGCGAATCGCGACATCGAATCCCTTGCGCGGCACCAACCGACTGAGCCCAACTACGAGTGGCGCATGTGGTGACACCCCGAACTGTTCACGCGCAGCACGACGCGCTGCTTCATCGAGTGGTATGAATCGCTGCGTATCCACACCTGGTGGTATTTGCACCACATCAAGTGCCCCGCCGGCTGCACGCGTCGCTTCGGCGGCGGGATACCTTCCCGATGCGAACACATGGGTTGCGCCTCGCAACACGTGCGCCAGCGCTTGTCGCGAACCCGGCAATCGACCAGGCACGGTGATTTCTGCCCCGTGCACCATGACCGAATACGGCATCGACAAGGAGCGCCCGACCAAACCGAGTGGTAATGCCGGGTCAATGACCACGTGTTCGGCCCCAACATCGCGGGCGAGACGTTCAATTCTGCGCACCATCAGTGGATGCGGCAACAACACGGGCTCACGTGTTCGCTCGATCCGAAACGCCTGTTGCGCGTCGAAATCTTGCGTACCTGCAAACGGGCTCGTGAGCACGGCAAACGATGTTGGGTCGAGCCGGCGCCACAGTTCCCACAACATATTTTGGATCCCGCCAACTTTCGGTGGAAAGTCGTTCGTCACGAGGAGGTGCTTCACGGATTCAGCCCTTTGCGTTCCCCGGCACGAGTTCATCATCAATGAGCTCGGCATGCCCTAGTTGGCGAGCGGCCCACTGTGCATGTTCGCGCAGTAATTCGTCGTCACCATGCAGATACTTCGCCAACACCGACAACACATCGTCGTTGTGGCGTGCTCCTGAATTGCCCAACACGATCAATGCATTACGTCGCACCCAGCGCGGGTTGCGATCTGCCACGTACCAACCTCCAACCAGGTTCAACACCTCTGCATCGGATGCCGTGAGCAATTCAATGGCATCCACCGTGGTGCGCTCATCGCCCACCGTGCGGTCAAGCGCGCGACGCATGGTTGGCGGGCAGGCTTCCTGACAGTCGTCGCAGCCATATATACGTGTGCCGAGGGCGACGCGATGTTGCGGGTCGAAGGTGCCCGGCTTCTGCAACAGCCACGCCAAGCATCGTCGCGCATCGACCACACCCGGCTCGATGATGGCCGCGGTCGGGCACGTGTCGATACATCGTCGGCACGAACCACAACCATCGGCAACTTCCCGTTCGGTGGTGTCAAGGTCGGCCGTTGTCACCACGCACCCGAGCACGAACCAACTGCCAAGACCGTCAAGCAACAAGTTGGCGTTCTTGCCATACCAGCCGAGCCCCGCGCGGTAGGCAACCTCGCGATCGACGATCGAGTTGTCGTCGGCGAACACGGTGGCACGATGGCCGTCACGCTTCAGCCGCTGTGCTGCCACTCGTAATGCATCGCGCAGTGGCTCGTAGTGGTCGCGCCAGGCGTAGCGAGCGATGCGCGCCGGCACCGCATCGCCCACGCCGCGCGCAGCTGCCGCACTGCACGCATCGCCCGCTCTACCCACATCGCCCGCGTAATACGACCGTGCCGCCACGATGATGCTGCGCGCACCTTGTACCGACATCGTCGGCGTGGTTGAGCGCTCTGGGTTGCGAAAAGTGAATTGCATCGTGTCGGCCAGACCCGCTAGCACCCGGTGATCAAGTGCCGACTTGGCACGTGTCAGTGGTTCTGCACTCGTGACACCCACTCGATCGGCACCGGCCTCGCGCACGAGGCGCAACAATGTGGCGGTGTAGGTCTCGCTCGACATCCCACTCAACGCTACGGAACCAACGCATTCGGCACTTGCGCTACGGCGGGCGTTCACACGTGACTTGACAAACTGCGCCACAGACCTACCATGCCGCCAGTGACCCGACAACATCTCTTTGCCCAACCCAGAAAGGACCTGCACACATCACGGCATGGACCTCAACGGAAATCACTCGGAATCACCATCCGACTCTTCATCGGACGGTTTTGATGCTCGTCGCCTCACCATGTATAACACGCTGCAGAAAGTACTTGGCCAACTCGTGGCCGACACGTTGATGGGTCACCTACCCCCCGGTGGTTGGGGTGATGTAGCGCGTACGACTGATATCGACCGCATCACCCTGCGACTCGACCAAATCGACCGACGTCTTGACCAAATCGACCGACATCTCGACCAGATTGACCAGCGATTCGAACACGTCGACCGACGACTTGACCAGATCGACCGACGTCTCGATCTGATTGACCAGCGATGCGAACACGTCGACCGACGTCTTGATCACCTTGACTTCAATGTTGCGGGTCTTGCCGCCATGAAGCGTTACGTGATCGGCACTGGCATCTCGCTTGCCGGTCTCATCTGTGCCTTTGGCATCCCGGTGCTGCTGTACATCCTGCAGCGTTAAGCCACGTAACGCCCGCCCGCTAGGCGCTGCGTTGGTGGCGCAATCGGGGCACGAGACCGCCCTTGGCAAGCACCGCCAATGTGCGCAGTTCTTCGTAGTCGAAAATCACCGCGTCGGATTGCACTTCACCACACAACATCGGCACGATGCAGTCATCGCATGCCGACGTGTCTTGCATCACGCAGGTGTCGCACGAGATGATGAGTGGCTGCTGGGCGTTGGGCAACGGGGAGTTGAACATGTTTCCACCATGACCAAGGGGTGTAGCACCGTTGGAGTCTGCCGCAGTAGGTCGTAACACCCCTTCGTCATACTTGGTTACGTGAGCATCGACATCATCGAAGACGGCACGCCCTGCGATTACTGTGGCACGCTCATCCAGTTTTTTGACGACGACTTCGTCGTCTGTCCCGAGTGCGGTAACGAGTTCCAAAACATGGACTACACGGGCGAGCACCCTGGCGATCGCCCCGACAACTTGCACTAACGCCGCAGTCACACCTGCGCGGTCTGCGTGCGTACTTCATACATCATGAACACACTCACTTCCCCCACCACCATCAGTTCCAACCTGCTTCCGATCATCGTCAACCTCGAAGAAGCACGCGAACGTTGCCACGACTTTTCGAGCGTGCTCACTGCAGGCCCGTCCTTCGACGAAGTTTGCGATTTCGAGCACCCCGCACACAAAGTGGTGGAGTTTGACGACGTCACTTCATCGTCGGGTGGCTACACCCCACCCACCTTCGACCACGTTGAAGAAATGGTGCGTTGGGGCCAAGGTCGCACCAACCTGCTCGTGCATTGCCACGCAGGCATGTCACGCTCAACGTCCACCGCATGGGGCATCGCCATCGCCAACGGGTTCGA
>JBEDEI010000141.1:0-3861 GCA_041175765.1 Actinomycetota bacterium
GTTTTGCGACGTTGTTTCTGGTGGTGCGGTACACGCACCGAGTACGAGTGATACAACGACTGCCAGTGATATGACAACTTCGGCTGTGAGCGCACCGGGCACGACTCGGCGCATGTCAGCCTTCGGTGGTTTCAAGCCCCTGAAGCAGCGTGTTCCAACCGAGCACTGCACACTTGATGCGCACGGGATATTTCACCACACCCTGCAGTGCTTCGATGTCACCGAGTTTCACGTCGGCGGGCGTGGAGCCGTCGTTTTCTTCGATGGTCATCATTTGCTTGAAACGTTTGGCGACGGCACGAACGTGGTCGAGTGACTTCCCTTTGACCGTTGCCGTCATCATCGACGCCGACGCTTGGCTGATTGAGCAACCGTGGCCACTAAAACGCACATCGTGAACCACGCCATCGCGGATATCCAAAAAGATTTTGATCTCATCCCCACATAGTGGATTGGTGCCTTCGGTGCAGGTGGCGGGTGGTGGCAACTCACCTTTGTTGCGTGGGGTGCGGTAATGATCGAGAATCACTTCGCGATAGAGATCTTCAAGGTTGCTCATGTGTGCTGCCGTTTCCTACCTAGAAAATACTGCTTACGTCGTTGAGTGCCTCAACTAGCGCATCAACGTCGCTTTCGTCGGAATACAAATAGAAACTGGCGCGAGCCGTGGCATTCGCCCCGATGATGCGCATGAGTGGCTTGGCGCAGTGATGCCCGGCGCGCACGTACACGTTACGTTCGTCGAGCACTTGGCTCACGTCGTGCGGGTGCACACCTCGAAAAGCGAACGAGAATGTTGCACCGCGTAATTCGGGGTTCGTGGGGCCGTGCAGCGTGATGTCGTCGCCGTAGCGATCGATCAGGGCACGGTAGGCGTAGTTCATAACTTCAATTTCGTGGCGGCGCACCTCGTTCATGCCCACACCGTTGAGAAAGTCGACTGCAGCACCCAGACCGATTACTTCCACGATGGGGGGAGTGCCGGCTTCGAATTTGTTGGGCAACTCAGCGCACGTGAAGTGGTCAAGTCGCACATCGCTGATCATGCCGCCACCACCGAGGAATGGTGGCATTGCTTCCAGCAGTTCTTCACGCGCCCATAACACACCGAGCCCCGTTGGCCCGCACATCTTGTGGCTGCTGAACGCCAACATGTCGGCATCCCACTGCTGCACATCGGTGGTCATGTGTGGTACGGATTGACAACCATCCACGATGGCGATCGCGCCGGCGCGATGGGCAGCCGTGCACAATTCACGCGTGGGGTTGATGGTGCCGAGCACATTGCTCATAGAGGTGAATGCGAGTGCCTTGGCACCCTTCAACAGCTGATCGAGTGTTGCGAGATCAAGTTGGAAGTCGCTGGTCAACGGCAGCCAGCGAATCTCGAAACCTTTTTCTGCTGCCAGCATCTGCCAAGGCACGATGTTGGCGTGGTGCTCCATGTGGGTGAGCACGATCGCATCACCACGACCAAGGTTGACGCGACCCCACGATTGGACGATGAGATTCAGCGATTCCGTGGCATTCTTGGTGAATACCACCTCGCGTGGCGAACGAGCATTGATGAACTTGGCGACTTTTGTGCGCACGTCTTCGTAGGCCGCCGAAGCATTGGCAGCCAGCGTGTATGAACTGCGACCAATTGGGGCGTATCCCTCGCGCATGAACGTAGACATTGCGTCGATAACACAATTTGGTTTGTGCGACGAATTGGCGCTGTCGAGATAGTGCACCTGCTTTCCGTCGATTTGCTTGCCCACCATCGGGAACTCACGGCGGATTGCAGCTACGTCAAGCGTCATGGTGGCTACTCGCGGAACGAGTCGTAACCCGAGCTTTCGAGTCGCTCGGCAAGTTCCATGCCGCCAGTGGCCACGATACGCCCGTCAATCAAAACGTGCACGAAATCTGGCTTGAGTTCGTCGAGCAGTCGTTGGTAGTGGGTAATCACCACGATGCCCAGTTGGGGTCGGGCGGCGCGCACTTCGCGGATTCCTTTTGCCACGATGCGCAGCGCATCGATATCGAGACCCGAGTCGGTTTCGTCCAACATCGCAAAATCAGGTTCCAGCATGGCCATCTGCATGATTTCGTTGCGCTTCTTTTCGCCACCCGAGAAACCCTGGTTGAGATGGCGATCGATGAATGCAGAATCCATCCCGAGGCGCTTCATCCAATCCATCGCGGCAAGTCGAAGTTCCAATATCGAGAGGTCGATTCCCTTGCGCGACGACAGTGCTTGTCGCAAAAATTGCAACACGGAGACACCGGCAATTTCTTGCGGGTATTGAAAGCCGAGGAAGATGCCGCGTTGTGCGCGCTCGGTAGTAGACCATGCGGCGATGTCTTGCTGTTTGTAGGTGATGCTTCCGCTCGTTACTTCGTATTCTGGGGAGGCCAGAAGCGTGCTGGCAAGCGTGGATTTTCCCGAGCCGTTGGGGCCCATGATGGCGTGAATCTCGCCTTCGTTGACCACAACCGAAAAGCCACGCAGAATCTCGCTATCACCTTCGATGGCCTTGGCATGCAGATCGCTGATGCGCAACAACTCACGTGATGCAACAGGTGCTGTTCCACGCTCGCTCACGCTGGCAACGCTATTCGCCCCCAGCAATTTCCACTACGCCGATAGGGGAAATTGGCTGCTGGCGTAACCAACGCCACAGCCGCCCACACACGGCGTGTGGCTCACCAGCCTCGTGCGACCCATGCATCAAGATGCGGGCGTTCGGTGCCGATGGTGGTGTCCTTGCCGTGGCCGGGCAGAACGATGGTGTCGGACGGGAAGGTGAACAGCGAGTCGTTGATGGAACGAATGATCGTGGTGAAATCACCGCCCTCGAGTGCGGTGGCGCCGGGGCCACCCGGAAAGAGTGTGTCGCCGGTGAAGAGCAACGGCGTGTCGGCAACATGGAAACAGATGGAGCCCTCGGTGTGACCGGGTGTGTGCACGGCATGCAGGCGAAGTCGCCCGACTTCGACGACTTCTTTATCGTCGAGGAACACGTCGTAGCCGACATCTTTGAGGCGTGGTGCGTCGAGCGCGGTAACGGCAACCTCATAACCGGCCTCGCGCATCGCGGGAACGGCCTGGATGTGATCCCAATGGCCGTGAGTTTCAAGCACGCGGCGCACCCCAAGAGTGGTGCACAACTCAAGGAGCAGTTCGTGCTCGTTGGCGGCATCAATGAGCACGGCATCCCCAGTGGCACGGCAGCGCACCACGAACACATTGTTCTCGAAGGGTCCGACCACCACTTTGTGCACTTCGACATCGGCATTGTGCCAATGCAGCGTGGTCATGCATTCAGTCTCGCACGGTCGCATTTGGCGACGGTCGCCTTAGAGCAGGCACGAAAACCGCAGGTGAACGGCACTTATGGGCAAAAAGGCTCCGATTGGCATTTTTCGCCCATCGTGCGACAGTATGTGAGGCATGAACTTTGCCTTTACCGAAGAACAAGAAGAACTCCGCAAGACCGTCCGCGCCTTCCTCGACACCAAGTCGCCTGAGACCGCGGTGCGCACCCAGATGGAAACCGATCAGGGTTTCGACAAGGCGGTGTGGGATCAGATGGGCTCGCAGATGGGATTGATGGGTTTGCACATCCCCGAGGAGTTCGGCGGTATGGGATTTTCCTATGTGGAGCTCGGCGTGGTGCTCGAAGAGATGGGTCGTGCATTGTTGTGCGCACCGTATTTTTCCACCGTGGTGTTGGCCGCCAACACGCTGCTGCACAGTGGCGATGATGCCGCAAAGAAGAAGTACTTGCCGGGTATTGCTGCCGGTGAAACCATTGCGACGCTGGCAGCCACCGAGCCGTCGGGCAAGTGGGACGAAGCCGGCGTCACGATGAC
>JBEDEI010000142.1:0-8284 GCA_041175765.1 Actinomycetota bacterium
TCGACCAACTGGACTCGCATCTTGCCGCTGCCGATCGTTACCTCGAGCGCGCCGATGTGTCTACCACTGCAGTCGCCCTCGAGCACACCACCAACTTGCTCACCACGGTGCGCGACGCGGCATGGTCGCTACGCAAGGACCGCATTCGCACCGCGTTGGCCGTCGATGGTCTTGCTGGTTCCGGTGCGAGTCGCTCAGCGCTGTCGGCGTATTTGTCGATTCAACAAGCGTTGTCGGCAATCGACCGTTTGGAAGTTCGTGGTCGCGATTCGGCAGGTGTGCATGTCATGGTGTGGAACCATGGCCTTACCAAAAAAGATCCCCGCGTGGCTGGGCTACTCGGCAATCGCCATGACGACAGTTTGTTCACGTCGCGATCGGTGCGGGTGACCCGCAACGCATGGTCGTTCGTCTACAAAGCCGCTGCCGAAATCGGCGAACTTGGCGACAACACCCGCGTGATGCGCACGGCCGTGCTCAATGACGACCTGCTGCGATTGTTGGTGAGCCAACCCGACGCACGAGTTGGCGTGCTGGGTCATACACGCTGGGCGAGCGTCGGCATCATTTCCGAACCCAATGCTCACCCCGTGAACAGCGAGGAACTTGAGTCGACAGCCGACGCCGCATATCTCGTTGCTGCCCTCAACGGCGATGTGGACAACCATGCCGATTTGCGTGTTCGCCACGAGTTGCGACTCGCACAGCCCATCACCACCGATGCCAAGGTGATTCCCGCGTTGGTGTCGCGCAGTCTCGCCAAAGGTGCCGTATTGGCCGAGGCATTTCGAGAAACCGTTGCGGCCTTCGACGGCTCAGTAGCAATCGCTGCGGCGAGTGCCGAAGAGCCCGACACGTTGTTGCTGGCGTTGAAAGGGAGTGGTCAAGGGTTGTGCGTGGGTCTTGCCGACAATCGGTACGTGGTGGCCAGTGAGCCCTACGGATTGGTGGAAGAGACCCAGCGTTATGTGCGCATGGATGGCGAATCGTTGGCGCATCCAGAGCGTCCTTCCAGTCGTGGTCAGGTCATGGTGCTGAACGGTGCCCATGCCGGCGACGCGGCGGGCATCACGCTGCTGGGCTACGACGGAACGCCCCTCAGTATGAGTGCAAGTGACATCATCACCGCCGAGGTCACCACTCGCGACATTGATCGCGGGGAGCACCAGCACTTCCTCGCCAAGGAAATCAATGAGGCTCCACGGAGCTTTGCCAAGACCTTGCGCGGCCGCATCGTCGAGCGCAACGCACTACTTGGTGTCGCGCTGGATGAGTCGCAATTGCCGCAGCGCATCGTGGATGAACTGGTCAGCGGATCATTGCAGCGTGTTCGGGTAATCGGGCAGGGAACTGCGGCCATCGCCGGACGATCACTCGCCAATCTGTTGCGGCAACTCACCGCCGACCACCTCCGCATCGATGCGTTGCCGGCGACGGAGCTTTCGGGGTTCGGTCTGACGCTGGATATGAGCGACACGCTGATCATCGCCATCAGCCAAAGTGGCACGACGACCGATACCAATCGCACGGTGGATCTCGCGCGCTCGCGCGGAGCAAGGGTGCTGGCAATCGTCAACCGCCGCGGTAGCGAACTCACCGTCAAGGCCGATGGTGTCATCTACACCTCCGATGGCCGCGACGTAGAGATGAGCGTGGCGAGCACCAAGGCGTTCTACGCCCAGGTTGCTGCCGGTGCGTTGGTGTCGTGTGCGATTGCCCAAGCCATTGATGCCGGCTCCGCCGATGATCGTCACCAGTTGTTGGTTGCATTGCGCTCACTGCCCGAAGCGATGGGAGAAGTGCTGCAGTCGCGTAGCAAGGTGGCCGATGCCGCACGCAGTTTTGCGACGTCACGCCGTTACTGGACGGTGGTCGGCAACGGCACCAATGCGGTAGCGGCCGAAGAGGTGCGCATCAAACTGAGCGAACTGTGTTACAAATCCATCGCCTGCGACATCACCGAGGACAAAAAACACATCGACTTGTCGTGCGAACCACTCATTTTTGTGTGCGCCGCAGGCTTGAGCGGTGGTACCGCAGCAGACGTTGCCAAGGAGATCGAGATCTACCGCGCCCACAAGGCGCTGCCGATCGTGGTGGCCACCGCAGGCGAAGAGCGCTTTACGGCTGCCGCCGCAGTCATTCAGGTGCCCGCGGTCGACTCTCGCGTGGCATTCGTGTTGTCGGTGATGGTCGGACACCTGTTCGGTTATGAAGCCGCGCTCGCCATCGATTTGTTGGCGCGACCACTGCGTCAGACCCGTGAAGTAGTGGAGCACGCAGTCGAGCGTGGTGGTCAAGGCGCTGCACTACTCGACAAAGTGCACACCGAAATCGGGGTCGCAGCCACTCGATTCTTTGATGCACTTGCGACGGGCACCTACGACGGAAATCTCGAAGCCTCCACTGCGGTGCGAGTAGTGGGTATCTTGCGCACCGTGATGTCGGCGAACCCGTTGCAGACGTATCAGCGCGACTTCGGCAAGATTGCTACGCCAGAGGCACTTCTCGATGACATCACTGCTGCGTTGACACGGGCGATTGACGAACTCACCCGCCCAATTGACGCAATCAAGCACCAAGCCAAGACCATCACCGTGGGTATCTCACGCAGCGAAGAAGGTTTGTTGGATCGCTCGTTAGTCAAGGCAGTGCTCAACGCTGGCGCAGCACGCGAGCGCTTGCCGTACGGCGTGTTGAAAGTATTGGCAGATCTCGACCCGGCAGTCAGCCAGGTAGTTGGCTTCACCCGCTATCGCATTGAAGGCGACCCGGCAGCCGCCGAATCCACCGTGATGATCGTGGATCGTGGTGGCATCGCCCGCGATTTGCAGTCGCGTGTCGATACCAACAACTCATTGCGTGGTACCAAGCGCCGTGTGGCGATGTCACAGGAAGTTTTGGTGGCACGCGGCCGACGCGATAGTCGTACGGTCATCTTGATTCCTGAAACCAAGGGCAACGAAACCACTGGTATCACGCTGCTGCACGTGTTGTTCCACGATCGTTTGCCGGCTGGCGTGATGAAGCAGGTGTTGCAGGGCTACGACAATCGCTTTGAGCGACTGGTGGATGCCGTGACCGAAACCGAAACCTCCTTCCGCGAAGATCGCCTGGCAGAAGTTTCGGTATCCGACGCGCTCATCCTGCCGATTACCTCGACGGCCGACATGTGGCGTGCCGGTGAATAGTGGTTGCATGAGCCTGGCGAAAGTGTGTGCATCGTGATCGGCCTCGGCATCGATGCAGTTGATATCGCACGCTTTCAATCGGCGATGCTGCGTTCACCACGTTTGGCCGAACGAGTATTTACCGCGAGTGAACGAGCAGTGGCAAGCAGCCGTGCGGATGCGTCGGCAGTACTTGCTGCACGTTTTGCGGTGCGCGAAGCAACGATGAAGGCCCTGGGCGTTGGTCTCGGAGCGTTCGATTTTCAGGATGTTTCCGTGGTGAGTGCAGAGAGCGGCCGTCCGCAATTGCAGGTGTCAGGACGTGCCGCCGAATTGGCACGAGAGTGCGGTGTGACTGCGTGGCATGTATCGATTTCGCACACGGATGATCTCGCCGTGGCAGTCGTAGCCGCCAGCTAGGCGGGTGAATTCGATGACTCAAGTACCAGCGTCGTCGGCCCGAGCGACGCGTGCAGAAATTGATGTTCAAGCAATTCGCCACAACGCAGCGGTGTTGGCACGTCGTGCGCGCAATGCAGAACTGTGGGCCGTGGTGAAAGCGAACGCGTATGGGCACGGCGCAATCCCGTGTGCGCGTGCAGCGCTTGCTGGTGGCGCCAAGGGACTCTGCGTTGCGCTCACCCAAGAGGCCATCGAATTGCGCGTGGCAGGCGTCGATGCGCCACTCATCGTGTTGAGCGAACAGCCGGCTGCCGATATCGAAGCGCTCATCTCGCATGATGTGGTATGTGTGGCGTACAACGAGCAGTACATCGAAGCGCTTGCACGGGAGGCCGGCAAGCAAGGCAAGCGTTGTCGTGTGCACTTGAAGATCGATACCGGGATGCATCGTGTCGGCGCAGCGGTGGAACATGCAGTGTCGCGCGCATCAACGATCGTTGCGCACAAGACGCTGCTGCTCGAAGGTGTGATGACCCACCTCGCCACCGCAGATGACCCATCGCATGGGGCAACCGCCGAGCAACTGTCGGCATTCGGTCGCGTCGTTGATGCCATTCGATTGGTCGCACCGGAGTTGCGGCATGTCCACGCAGCCAATTCGGCAGCAGCACTGCGTACGCTCACGCCGGGAGCATCGCTCGTTCGGGCGGGTATTGCGTTGTACGGCTTGCTGCCTGGCGATGGTGTGGCAGCACAGATGGAAGGTCTGCAACCGGCCATGACGTTGCGCACCAAGGTGCTGCACGTACAACGAGTGGCTGGCGGACAAGGTGTGAGTTATGGCTTGCGCACGGTGCTGGAACGGGAGAGCACGATTGCAACGCTGCCGATTGGGTATGCCGACGGTATTGCGCGACGCAGTTGGCAGACCTCGGCTCGCGTATTGCTTGGTGGCAAACAGCGTCGCATCGTGGGCGTGGTGACGATGGATCAGATGATGGTCGACTGTGGCGACGACACGGTGCACATCGGAGATGATGTGGTCATTTTTGGTGAGCAAGATGGTGCCACTGTTTCGGTCACCGACTGGGCCCGGGCTCTCGACACCATTTCTTATGAAGTGGTGTGCGCGATCTCGGCTCGGGTGCCCCGTGACTACCGGGGAATTTGATGACGGTCCTCACCCTTACGTCGCGTTCACCGAATGACACCGCCCAGATTGCCGCACTCATTGCCCGCGAATTACGACCCCGTGATGTCGTGGTGCTCACTGGCGACCTTGGCGCAGGTAAGACCACGTTTACCAAAGCGTTGAGTGCCGCTCTTGGTGTGACCGAGCAGGTGACCTCGCCGACGTTCACGCTCGTGCACGAGTATCGCGGCGACACGCTGACCGTGTGTCATGCCGACTTGTACCGATTGGAGCGAACGGGTGAACTGGCGGATCTCGGCCTCGACGACGCACGGCGGAGTGGGGCAGTGCTGGTGGTGGAATGGGGGGACCTTGCCCCACAAGAATTCCCCGAAGCAGTGGTGATTGCTTTCGCGCACGCGGTCGACGATGAGCGCACGATCAGCGTGTCATCGCGCGGTGCAGCATGGGAGCCACGATTTGGTCGTCTCGTTGACCATGTACGCCTGGGTGTCAACACATGATCGTGCTGGGTATTGATACGGCAACCGAGGTGGTGAGTGTGGCGGTGATCGATGGTGGTGTCGTGCTTGCAGCAAGTGAACTGCGCAGCGAGCGTCGACATGCCGAAGATCTCACGCCGATGATGGACTTCGTCGTGAAGCGTGCCGGCCTCACCTTTGCCGACCTCGATGCCATCGCCGTCGATGTAGGGCCTGGTTTGTTCACCGGCATGCGTGTTGGGATTGCATCAGCACAAGCACTCGCTCACGTGCTGTCGTTGCCACTCGTCGGAGTCGACGGGCTGGCAGCAATGGCAGCGGCAGTTGCCCCCGCAGCAGCCGCGCAGGTGGACATCATCGTGCCCACCATTGATGCCCGTCGTCGCGAGGTGGCGTGGGCGGCATACAAAGTGGGCAGCAGCGCCCATGATGCGGGACTCGAGGGTGTCACCTCGACACAAGTCGATGCGCCACGGGTGGGAAGTCTCGACGAACTGGTGATTGCACTGCGTGAACGCGCCCAAAACTGCATGCTCGTGGGTGACTTTGCGGCTCGTCATCGCACCGCGATCGAGGATGCACTTGGCCCCCAATCTTGGAGTGTGCTGTTCGGGGATGACGCGTTGTATTGGCCGCATGCCAAACACATCGCGCTCATTGCCCACGATCGGTTGATGCAGAGTGATGCGTTCGACGCAACCGAGCGTTCAGTGACGCCGACCGTCGCGGCCATGTATCTGCGTGAAGCCGACGCAGAAATCAACTGGGTGACTCGGAGCCAAGCATGAGCATCCTCAGCCGATTGCTGCGTCGCACGAACGATGCTGCACGCGACCACAACACGCTGTCAATCACGCCGATGCACCGTTCGCACCTCCCGGCGATCATGGAAATCGAAGCAACTGCGTATCCACAACCCTGGACACAGGGAGTTTTCACCGACGAATTGGCGATGCAATCACGCGGCTCGCGCCACTATCTGGTGGCACATCTCGAAGGTCGACTCGTCGGGTACGGCGGAATGATCTATATGGACACCGCTGCACATGTCACCAATGTGGCAGTCGACCTGACCATGCGCCGACGCGGCATTGCCACGGAATTGATGCTGGATTTGGCGTGGGAGGCAAGACGTGCAGGGATGGAGTCACTCACCCTCGAAGTGCGCGACTCCAACGTTTCGGCACAGTCGTTGTATCGCCGATTTGGTTTCGTGCCAGTCGGCGTGCGGGCGAAGTACTACGAGAATCGTGACGACGCCATCGTCATGTGGTGCACCGATATTCAAGGTGATGCATTTCGTGAACGACTGCAAACGATTGAAGCCGAGCGGGGCAACACACCGTGACGACCGAGCGCACCGTAGCGAATACCGCAATCAACGTCGACGAATCCACCGTGGTCTTGGGTATCGAAACCAGTTGCGATGAAACTGCAGTAGCAGTGGTGATGGGTGGCACCGATGTGCTGTCGTCGGTCGTGGCGAGTCAGCTGGATGAACACGCGCGTTTTGGCGGTGTCGTACCAGAGATTGCCAGTCGCGCTCATCTCGAGGCACTGCCACATGTGACGGCCCAAGCAATCGAACAAGCAAACATCGACATGGGTCGGATCGATGCAGTGGCCGCCACGGTCGGCCCCGGATTGGTTGGCGCACTGCTGGTCGGCGTATCTGCGGCCAAGTCGATGGCACTCGCACTTGATGTGCCATTCATTGGGGTGAATCACCTCGAAGCACATCTCTATGCAGCACTACTTGACGAGCCGAACGTGCAATTCCCGATGCTGTTCGGTTTGGTCTCTGGTGGGCATACGTTGTTCGTGGAGATGCGTGATCACGACTCCTACCGCGTGGTGGGTCAAACGATTGATGATGCAGCCGGCGAGGCATTCGACAAAGTGGCCCGGTTTCTCGGCTTGGCGTATCCCGGTGGCCCAGCCATCGACAAAGCAGCCACACGGGGCAACGAGAAGTCCATTCATTTTCCCCGCGCGATGCTGAATGACGGATTGGATGTGTCGTTCAGCGGGCTAAAAACTGCGGTGATCAATCACGTGCGTGCCCACTCGGATGCTTCGAGCGACGATGTTGCCGCTTCGTTTCAACGCGCCGTGGTGGACGTGTTGGTGGAAAAGATATGTCGTGCCGCCCGGGGCATCAATGCACGAACGATTGCCCTGGGTGGTGGAGTCGCCGCAAACTCGCTGTTGCGTCGCGAGATCGCAGCGGCTGGTGCTGCTGCTGGCATGGCCGTGGTAGTACCGTCGCGCGAGATGTGCACGGATAATGCGGCAATGATCGCCAGTGCCGGCTGGTATCGCTTGCGTCGCGGCGAAGTGTCGGCACTCGATGCCGGCGCCAATCCGAATCTCCAATTGGGGGTGGGCCAGCGATGACGGCACCGTCAGTATCAACACCGTCAGCATCAAGGCTTGCCCCACTGGTGTTGCGTGGCACGAATACCGACGGCACGGCTGGCCGTGGCATTGAGGTGTGGCCCCCGGTGGTGCTGGCACCAATGGCTGGCGTCACGAATGCACCGTTTCGCTCGTTGTGTCGCAGTTTTGGACCGGGATTGGTGTACGTCAACGAGATGATCATGGCTGCCGCGCTCGTGTACGGCAACTCCCGGACACGGTCAATGGTGTCGTTTGCACCAGACGAAACCTTTCGCAGCCTCCAGCTGTACGGCAGTGATCCGGTCATCGTGGAAAAGGCTGTCGACGTGCTCGGACGCGAGAATCTGGTCGATCACATTGACTTGAACTTCGGTTGCCCTGCAGCAAAAGTCACCCGCAAGGGTGGCGGTGCGGCGGTGCCGCTCAAAAAGAACCTGCTCGCCGAGATCGCGCGGGCCGCGGTGCGTGCCGGCAGTCGTTACGGCATCCCTGTCACGTGCAAATTTCGCATGGGTATCACTGATGATCTCATTACCTACATCGACACCGGAAAGATCTGTCGGGATGCCGGCGCGGTGATGATTGCCTTGCATGCGCGCACGGCGCAGCAGCACTATGCGCCAAGTGCGCGTTGGGAAGCAATCGCCAACCTGAAGCAGCACGTTGAAGGTATTCCC
>JBEDEI010000143.1:0-4956 GCA_041175765.1 Actinomycetota bacterium
ACCGCAACAGCTGGATGAGCGTCAACACAAATACAAACTCACCGACTGCGATCGCATCCACGAAGGCTTCGCCGGCAAGTCGCCACATCACCACGCCCATCAGCGCGATGGAGCCACTCGAAACACCACGCAAGAACGCAGCAAACGAGGTAGACACACGGGACCACGTCATGAAGCGCTCGATCAACGCAGCAAAGAGGAATGATGGCCCGAATATTCCTAGTGTCGCAAGCGCGGCACCCGACAGGCCGTTGATCTGCCACCCAATAAATGTTGCCGTGGTGAACACCGGACCGGGTGTGAATTGGCCGATGGAGATTGCGTCAAGCAACACTTCTGGAGTAATCCAACCTCGTGCCACGATCTCTGCGTCAAGGAACACCAATAACACATACCCACTGCCATAAATCACCGAACCAATCTGGAGAAACACGAAAAACAATTTCAACAACGATGGTGCAATAACGACCGCAGCAATACCCACCACGCCTACCCCTCCTTTCATCATGGTGTTGCGCAACAAGATTGCTGCGATTCCCACCATCAGCAGCACTAGCAATTCGGGGAGTCCTGCGACAACACCCATTACTGCGAGCGCCACCACAGGCACGTCTCTTCGGTCACGCAGTGCTGTTGTTCGTAGCGACCACAGTGCATCGAGCACGAGTGCTGCAACAATCGGCACGACCCATCGACGAATGTCAGCGATGGTCTCACTCGTCAAGAGGTCTTCATATACCCACGACAGCACGCACACGATGACGAATGCAGGCGCAATGAACGCAGCACCTCCGGCGAGCAAGCCCCGCCAGCCAGCCCGACGTGCACCAATTGCCATGGCCATCTCGGTGGAGTTCGGGCCAGGCACCAAGGCACACGCACCGACCATCCGCACAAAGTCGTCCTCGCTCACCCACTGCCGTTGTTGCACCACACGGCGACGCATCATCGCGATGTGCGCAGCCGGGCCCCCAACGCCAATGACTCCAAGCCACAGGAAGAGTCGGGCTACGTCTCGCAACCGGCCGCGTTGCTCGGAAGGGTGCATGGTCGGCAAGGCTAGGGGGATGAAGTTTCGCTGGGGTATCGCAAGTACGGGGCGCATCGCCAGCGACTTCGTGGAGGGGTTGCGCCAAATTCCCGATGCCGATGTCGTTGCCGTGTGCTCACGAGATGCCGCGACTGCACAACGATTTGCTGCACAACGCAATATTCCAACTGCCCATGGATCGTACGAAGCAATGGCGCAAGACCCACACATCGACATCGTGTATGTGGCAACGCCCAACTCTCGTCATCGCAGTGATACAGAAATGTTCTTACGGGCAGGCAAACACGTATTGTGTGAAAAGCCGTTCGCTCTCAACGAACACGAAGCACGCGCAATGGTAAAAACGGCACGCGCGCAACAGCGATTCGTCATGGAAGCAACCTGGAGCCGATTTCTTCCCGTGTACGTCGCGCTCGGCGAACTCTTGGCAACCCAAACACTCGGCCGAATCACCGATGTGCGTGCAGACTTCGGTTTTTCTGCATCGTCTGACCCACACCATCGATTGAACGACCCGGCACTCGGTGGTGGTGCTCTACTTGACCTTGGTATCTATTGCTTGCACTTCGCCCGTTTCGTTCTCGGTGGGCACGACACAGTGAACGCCACCGGCGAACTCAATAGTCAAGGTGTTGACGTAGACGCCACGTACACGCTGACCTATCGCAACGAAGCGCGCGCAACGTTGCGTAGCACCACTCGTCATGCCACGCCTTGTGAGGCTGTAATCATCGGCGAACATGGAACGATCCATGTTGACCGCCACATGCATCACCCACCAGGCTTCACCGTGCGACTCCATGGTCAACCAGAGCAATACCACCGATTCGACGAAACCGGGCAGGGCTTGCGCCACCAAGTGCTTGAAGTACACCGCTGTATCGCCCAACAATTCATCGAAAGCCCCCGCCTTCCACATGTAGAGACCATCGCCTACGCTGCGACGATGGATGAGATTCGTCGCCAACTTGGCGTGCGATATGTAACCGACGAATCCACGTCATGACCTCGGGAGCACATTCACGCTTCGGCGTTGTCGCCAGTGCCGATGGCGCGGCCACTCAAGCCGGCATGCACATGCTCGCCCTGGGTGGTAACGCAGTTGACGCTGCGCTCGCTACGAATGCGGCAATGGCCGTCGTTGCTCCACACCTCTGTGGCATGGGTGGCGATCTCTTTGCTCTGGTGCACGCCAACGGCCAAGTGCATGCACTCGATGCAGCGGGGCGTGCCGGTTCTGGTGTGAGTGCACAGCAACTTCGCGACGAAGGCCACCGCGAGATGCCCTTCCATGGTGACTTGCGCACCGTCACCGTGCCTGGTGCTGTTGCGGGGTGGGCTGCACTCCACGAACGTTTCGGCACGCTGCCGTTAGCCACCATTTTCGCCCCTGCCATCCGCCTTGCCGAAGAAGGCTTTGCCGCTTCGCCTCTTCTCGTTGGTTCGCTCGCTCTCCTGAAGCCGGCCTTCGCGGCCAACTTCGCAGCACTTTCACAACAGGCAACAACTGCTGGCAGCGGGGTGCGCCGCGAAGGTCTCGGTCGCACGCTGCGCAACATCGCCACCGGTGGTCCGGCTGCGTTTTATCTGGGTGAATTCGGCGAAGGTCTGCTGGCGATGGGCAAGGGGGTGTATTCGCCAACGGATTTTTCATCGGTGCGAGCAGACTGGGTAACTCCACTTACACACCAAGTGTGGGGCCATCACGTGTGGTCGATTCCCGCCCCGTCGCAGGGATACCTCTTTCTTGCAGCGCTTGGCGTGGCACAGCAACTCGACCTCCCCGACGACCCGAACGACTCCCAGTGGGCACACCTTCTTATAGAGGCCACTACAGCGGTCAGCCACGATCGGCCCACAGTGCTGCATGATCAAGCAGATCTATCGTCACTGATTCCCCAATTAGTGGATCGCGCCATGCTCGTTGACCCGTCCCTTGCGTCACTGCGTCCCACTCTTGGCGCCGATGGCGATACCACCTATCTGTGCGCAGTTGATTGCAACGGTATGGGCGTGTCGCTCATCAACTCCAACGCTTCGGGTTTCGGCTCGCTTCTCGTAGAACCGTCAACGGGAATCAACTTGCACAATCGTGGCCTCGGTTTTTCCATTCAGGCCGGTCACCCAGCCGAGCTGGCACCCGGTCGCAAACCGCCGCACACACTGTGCCCAGCGGTCATCACGCGCACCGATGGGTCGCTGTTTTCGGTACTCGGCACGATGGGCGGCGATGCGCAGCCACAAATCGTCTTGCAGATCATTACGCGTCTGTTGCGTCATCAGCAGTCAACGACACCGTGGCAGGCAGTTGATGCTGGCCGATTCGTGCTCCGTGGACCCGTGACCGGTTTTGATACGTGGACATCCGCGCGACCACCCACCGTGCAAGTAGAAGGTCACGCGTCTGCATCATGGGCGGCAGATCTTGCCGACCGTGGACATGCGGTGGAACTTCGCGGAAGATTCGAGTCAGGCTTCGGCCATGCGCATGCAATCGTGTTGCGCGAGGATGGAACGATGAGCGGCGGCGCCGACTCTCGTAGCATCGTCGGGACATGCGCGGGGTTATAGACGACATCTCATCAAGATGTCAACAACAATAAATGGGTGAGGTCACCCACATTGCTTTCCTAACCGTTGTTGCGAACGATGTACGTGAAGGTAGCCACAAAGCGCAGATGGGTAGGAGTTGCCCTGGCTGCAACCTGCAGTTGGCAGTTGCCTTTCCGCAGGAAACGAATGCTGGTCGACGTTGCGCCCTTCGTAACTGAGCAAAGTCCTGGAGTGCTGCTCGTGAGACGAACTATCGACTTTTGATCGGTGACCAATGTTGACGCCTTCACGCTGATGCTGCCACCAACTTTTGCAGTTGCGCCATCCTTGGGGAGACCCATCACACGGGCTCTGATTGCCTGCAGACGCAGGAACGTCAACGGCACGATGGAATCAAGAGCAGTGTCCTGTAAACCGAGGTGGTCACGGTGCACGAAGATTGCACAGTCGGATGCTCCACACGGCAACGTTTCCTTGACGGTCTTGCCGTCGGCCTCGTACATCACCACCGAAGTCTTCAACGAGAGAGTGATCGGCATTGCAGCATTTGTGGCACCCTGACGCAAGAAGGCCGGGTTGGTGCTCGCCCAGGTCATTTCGCTGATGCGCTGCAGGCTTCCATTGCACTTGAGGCCCGAAGCATCGCGCTGACCGATCGCTGGCTTGTAGCACTGTCGGATGTATACGCCCTGACCGGTTGGCACACCAGCGAGCGTGATGGTCACTTGCTCACCATCGATGAGTGCGGCGGTTTTGCTGACGTTCACAGTGACGGCGGCAGACACTGGCGAGGCGGGCAACAGTGCGGCACAGGCAACCGACGCAGTGGCAACGAGAATCAGCATTCGGCGGAGAGGGTTCATGGGCTTAGTTTCCTTTTCGTTGGGATTCCGTGGTTAGTTACTGGATGCAAAACTGATGGGCACGAAGACATCTTGCGAACGATCATCGCGACGAGTGTGATCGGCAAACGCAACCACCCCGCACTGTTCTTTGGAACAGTCGATGAGGCTGGTTGATTCGTCGATGGCTCGCACGAGTAAAGGTACGGCGAATGATCCATCGGTTCCGAACTCGATGGTGAGACCTTTGGCATAACCCGGAGGATTGGACGAAATCCACTGCGACAACGGCGACTCGCCGTCCATATTGATGCCCCCGATACAACGTCGCTTGGCGTTCCATGTGGCTTGGTTGCATACAAACACATAGACGCCTTTGGAGGTATCAAAACCTGAGCCGCTCACCGTGATGAGTGTTCCTTTGGGGTCAAGCCCATCGGCCTGACTCAGTACAAGTCGTGGACGACTCTTGGCCAACGTCGTACTCGACTCGCCTGGCACGCTCGTGGT
>JBEDEI010000144.1:0-11347 GCA_041175765.1 Actinomycetota bacterium
TCATGAGACCGATGGTGCCAGTTGGCGCGAGCACCGTTGCTTGGCTGTTGCGCACGCCGTACTCTTCGCCGTCGCGCACTGCTGCTGCCCACGAAGCAGTTGCTGCTTCGACCAAGTCGCTCTGCACCACTTCGGTGTTGTCGATTTCCTTGTCGGCGTCGCGATGCATGCGCAACACGTTGAGCATGTAACGCTCGTTGGCGGTGAAGCCAGCGAATGGCCCCATGCGACTGGCGATGCGTGCGCTCGTGGCGTACGCGTGGCCGGTCATCATGGAAGTGAGTGCCGCAGCCCATGCACGACCACCTTCGGAGTCGTACGGCATACCAAGTGCCATCAAGAGGGCACCGATGTTGGCGTAGCCCAGACCCAACTGGCGGAACAGACGGCTGTTCTCGGCAATCTTTTCCGTTGGGTAGTCGGCGTTGCCCACCAAGATTTCTTGAGCGGTGAACATCACTTCGATGGTGTGACGGTAAGCGTCGACATCGAATGTGTCGTCGTCGTTGAGGTACTTCAACAGGTTGATCGACGAAAGGTTGCACGCCGAATTGTCGATGTGCATGTATTCGCTGCACGGATTGGAGCCGTTGATGCGGCCCGCTGCATGGGCGGTGTGCCACTTGTTGATGGTGGTGTCGAACTGCAAACCGGGGTCGGCGCATTCCCACGATGCGGTGGCGATTTGACGCCACAGATCGCGAGCCCGCATGGTGCGCACGGTGCGACCATCTTTCACAGCCTTCAGATCCCAATCACGGTCTTCTTTGACGGCTTGCATGAAGTCGTCGGTGACGCGCACGGAGTTGTTGGCGTTTTGATACTGCACGGAGAACGAGTCGGAGCCGTCCAAGTCCATGTCGAAGCCGGCTGCTGAAAGTGCGCGCGCCTTTTTCTCTTCGCGCGACTTGCACCAGATGAACTCTTCAATGTCGGGATGTTCCACATTGAGAATGACCATCTTGGCCGCACGGCGGGTCTTGCCGCCCGACTTGATGGTGCCCGCCGAGGCGTCGGCACCGCGCATGAACGACACGGGGCCCGACGCAGTGCCGCCACCCTTCAAGGTTTCAGCGCTGCTGCGAATCGCCGACAAGTTGATGCCCGAGCCCGAACCACCCTTGAAGATGATGCCCTCTTCGCGATACCAGTTGAGGATGCCATCCATCGTGTCTTCCACCGACAAGATGAAGCACGCGCTCGCCTGCTGCGGCACGCCCTTCACACCGATGTTGAACCACACGGGGCTGTTGAAGGCCGCACGCTGGGTGACCAGGATGTACTTCAGTTCGTTGCGGAATGCCTCGGCCTCGGCTTCGTCTACGAAATAGCCACCCTGGATACCCCAGTTGGCGATGGTGTCGGCCACGCGATCGATGACCTGACGCAGCGATGTTTCACGCTCCTCGGTGCCGGGTGTACCGCGAAAATATTTTTGCGAAACGATGTTGGTCGCATTCAATGACCAGGATTCTGGAAACTCGACACCGAGTTGCTCGAACGCAACGGTGCCGTCTTTCCAGTTGCTGATTCGCGCGTCGCGCTTTTCCCACACGACCATGTCGTATGGGTGAACATCAGGTTGCGTGTAGTGACGTTGGATGCCGATCGAGAGACGCTCTGGGGCGATGGACATTGCATTGCCTTTCGTAGTAGGTGGCTTCTTGTTCTAGTTCGTTATTCGACACCGACGGTGGACGCTGGTGAGGGGAAGGTCAACCATAGTCGTTCCGCCCGAAACCACTAGGGATGGTAGAAAACGCCCCGAAAACACCACGAAAACCACTATCGGTGGTATCAGCCTACAGGGCTGTAGTTCGTTTTCCGACCCGCTTTACGAGGGACGTGGGCAAAAAGTTACGGCGCCGTAATGAAGTTCGTCAGCTCACCGACGTGAGCACATCGGCTGCTGCAAGCGACACCGGTATGCCGTTGAGTACCGCATTGCCGGAGAGTGGATCGATTGCTTCGTGATCGGTCAACACGTTGGAGTTCACTCCGGCGAACTCTTGTGCTACCGATTGACGAGTGCCAGGAACATTGTGTCCCCATCCGTGCGGCAGGCTCACCACTCGTGGACGAATCGCGTCGGTGATTTCTGCCGGTGCAACTATTGAACCCACGCGACTAGTGACGCGCACGGGCGCACCATCTGCCACGCCGAGCCGAGCGGCATCATCGGGGTGTATCTGCAGCGTGCAGCGGGGCTTACCCTTCACCAGAACGCGAATGTTGTGCATCCACGAGTTGTTCGACCGCAAATGTCGGCGCCCCACCAGCAATATTTGGTCGGGGTCATTCGAAAGGGACGCCTGCAAACGTGCAAGATCAGCGAGCAGTTCCACGGGCGCGAGTTCCACTTTGCCGCTCGGTGTGCGCAGCACCGACGGAATGCGCGGCACGAGCGCGCCAAAATCAACTCCGTGGGGATTGCGACACAACATCGCCACACTTACCCCATCGGGCTTGGCTCCGAAGCCGTCACCAAATGGTCCGATGCGCAAGAACAAATCCAAGATGCGATCCGGCCCGCGCAAGGATCCGTTTGCCGCGCTGCTCAACGCTTCGTAAATATCGTCGGGGTTGCGACCGGCAATAACGCACGTGTCGTCACGCACCGTTGACTCAATCAGGGAGCGAATGGTGACCTCATCCACGGTGGCTGGGTCCACACCAGGCCCAAGGCCTTGCGCAATGCCCGCCAACTTGGCCAGAATTTCCCACTCATCTGGCACGCCTGGTGGCAGGTCGAACACGGGCGTGCTGTAGTTGGCCACGCTGCGCAATGCGAAGTTTAACAACGCCAAGTCGTAGTGGCTGCGATACAAGTGTGATGGCGCGGGCAGGATCACGTCGGCATGTCGAGATGTTTCATTCAGATAAATGTCGACACTCACCATGAACTCCAGCGAGGCGAATGAAGCATCGAGTTGCTCGCTATTGGGAGTGCTGAGGATGGGGTTGCCACCCACCACCACCATGGCGCGAATCTGCCCAGCCCCTGGCGCGTCGATTTCTTCGGCCATGAGTGCCGCGGGGTACTCCCCCAAGGCTTCTGGAAAATTGCGTACACGGCTCTTGCCGCGACCCGTGCGAAACCCTTTGCCCACGCCAGGGGTGCCACGCGTGGTGGGGCTGGCAGCCACGGGCAGCGGGAACATCGCCCCTCCCTCGATGTCGAGGTTGCCGGTGACCACGTTCAGCACGTCCACCAGCCACGACGCGGTGGTGCCAAAGCTCACCGTGGTGGTGCCGATGCGGCCATAGACCGCAGCACGCGGGGCATCGCACAACTCGATGGCAATGCGACGAATGGTCGATGCATCAATACCGACGATTCGCTCCACCGATTCAGGTGTAAAGGCGGCCAATGCCCGGTGCACTTCTTCCAGCCCATTCACATGGCCCGCGAGATGGTCGCCAGGGTGGGCTCGACCTGCTTCGAACACCGCGCTCACCATCGCTGCCAGCAGTAACGCGTCGGTGCCGGGGCGAATTGCCAACCATTCGTCGGCCGACTCCGCCGTTCGGCTGCGACGTGGGTCGACCACCACGATGCGACCACCGCGTTCGCGAATTGCTTCGAGGCGCCCCGGCCAATCAGGGGCCGTTGCCAAACTGCCGTTGCTTGCATACGGGTTGGCGCCGAGCATGAGCAAATAGTCGGTGCGATCCAGATCGGGCACCGGAACCGACACCGGTGTGCCAAACATGAAACCTGCCGACACTTGCTTGGGCACTTGGTCGACGCTCGAGGCACTGAACCGCTGACGGCTACCTATTGCGGTGAGCAACACTCGGTTGAAGGTCATCGCCGACAAATTGTGTGCGCCCGGATTGCCCAGATACGTGCCGATCGATTCGCGACCGTGCTTGGCAATCACTGCAGCAAGCCCGCGTTCCACGTGCTCCCACGCTTCGTCCCATGACACCGCCACATGCTTTCCGTCTCGTTTGATGTGCGGCTCGCGCAGACGATCGGGGTCGTCATGAAGTTGCTTGAGCGTGGAACCCTTCGGGCAGATGTAGCCCTTCGAGAACACGTCGTTCATGTCGCCGCGAATACGCGTAACTGTTTCGCCGCGCACGGTGATTTCCAAGCCGCAACCGGCTTCGCACAACGGACATGTACGAATTGCGATGCGCTCTGTCATCACTACTTCTTCTTGCGTGGCTTGGCAGCCGTGCGCTTTTCCAGCAACGTGATTTCCCGCTTGAAATCCGAGGCTTCGTCAAAACCTTTGTACACACTCGCGAATCGCAAGTAGGCAACTTCGTCCAACTTGCGAAGTCGCTCGAGCACTGCTTGACCAACTTGTGCGCTCGTCACGTCCCCACCGGTGAGGCGCATGGCGTCTTCCACTTGCGTGGCAAGTTCGCCCAAGTCGTCGACCGACACTGGGCGACCCTTGGTGGCCGATTCCAACCCGGCCACGATCTTCAGGCGGTCGAACGGCTCTTTGTCACCACTGCGTTTCATCACGTATACCGGCAGTTCATCGATGCGTTCATACGTGGTGAAGCGGTAATCGCACTTCAGGCATTGCCGGCGGCGGCGCACGGCACCGCCGTCTTCGGCCGCTCGGGAGTCAAGCACCCGCGAGTCGTCATGACCACAATCTGGGCAGCGCACGTTGCCACCACAGTAGTGGGGCGACCCAGACCGTCGTTCTGGCGGGAGTTCTGGCTGTCGTTGTGGGTAACGGTCGGGCTGACTTACGGAATGCGAACGAGTTGACCGCTGGTCAGCGATGTGCCGTTCAAGCGCACGAGTTCGTTGACCACGTCGCTGATCGCGGAGTTGGGGGCGATGCGCTCGCCAATCGACCACAGGGTGTCGCCTGGCTGGGCAACGATGTACTTGGGGGCAATTGAACGACCGGCGCTGCCGTCGGCCGCGGCACTAGCGCCGAACACTGAAAACACACTGATCATCGCGGCAATGGCCACGGTGGCCACGGCGAGCATGACCCCCATACGGCGGCGGCGATACACGCGGTGCAGTTCGCGCGTGTGCGCTGCAGAACGTGTTGACGAATGCCGAACCAATCGCCGAGCAGTCGCTGGGCGCAAGGATGTGGGTTGTAGTTGTGAGCCGAAAACGATGGTGGCCATGGGGAGTTGCCTTTCGTGGTGGTGATGGGTGTCGGGCGAACAGGTGTTCTTCCTTGACTTCCACCATAGCGAACAGGTGTTCGTAGTACAACCTCCCCGCAAACCCAAGCCCAGTATGGGTTTGCGGGGAACCTCAGAAAAACCCGAACATGTGTTTGACCTGGGGGGCGAACAGGCGTACGCTCAACGCATGACCAACGACAACACCAATCCCATTGATCGCCTCGGTGACCGCCAACGCAAAATCCTCGTGTTCATCGACCAATGCATGCGTGATCGTGGATATCCCCCATCGGTGCGCGAGATTGGCGAAGCGGTGGGCTTGTCGTCATCGGCAACGGTGCACAACCATCTCAACACGTTGCAAGAACTTGGCTACTTGCGTCGTGACCCCACCAAGCCCCGTGCATTGGAAGTGCGCTACGACGCATCGTCGGGCGTCACGATGGAACGCCGCCCGGCCAAATACATCCCGCTCGTTGGCGAGGTTGCAGCAGGTGTCAACGTGCTTGCGCAAGAGAACGTGGAAGATCTCGTGCCACTGCCGATGGACTTCACCGGCGATGGCGAACTCTTCATGTTGAAGGTTCGTGGCGAGTCGATGATCGAGGCCGGCATTCTCGATGGCGACTTCGTGGTCTGCCGTCAGCAGAACGTGGCGCGCAACGGCGACGTCGTCGTGGTGGGAATTCCCGGCGACGAAGCCACGGTCAAAACCTTCAAGCGCGACGGCGACAAAGTGGTGCTCGTGCCATCCAACTCGACAATGAAGCCATTGGTGTTCGACGCTTCCGAAGTGAGCATCTTCGGCAAAGTGGTCACCGTTCTTCGCAGGCTGTAAGCCGGAGCAGAACCGACAACACAGTTGCGCAGGCTGTAAGCCGCAGCAGCACCATCAACACAGTTGCGCAGGCTGTAAGCCGCCAACAAGTCGTCTGTAAGCCGCGGCGTTACACGCCGAGGCGTTTGGCCAGCACGTCGATGCGCGCATCAGGTTGCACCACCGCGACGCGCACATTGTTGGCACCACCTGCGCCGTAAAAATCGCCGGGGCTCACCAACGCTCCACCTTCGCGGGCCAGGCGTTCGGCAAATTTCCAGCCGTCGCCCGCATCAAACCACAAATAGAAACCGCCGGCCGGCACCGCAATGCGAATCCTCGACCACTTCGCCAAAATCTCGGCGGTGCGCGCAAGTCGCTTGGCGTACGTCTCGCGCTGCGCGGCAACATGAGCGTCATCGTTGAGTGCCACCACACCGGCAGCTTGCGCTGGCCCGGGCACCATCATGCCCACGTGCTTGCGCACTTCCTTGAGGTAATTGACGATGTCGGCATCTCCGGCATAGAACGCCACACGCACACCCGCCAAGTTGGATCGCTTCGACAGCGAATGCAACGCCACTACCCCGTCCAACCCATGTTGCACGATGCTTTCGCCGGCGCGCTGCCAGGTGAACTCCACGTAGCACTCGTCGCTGAACACCGGCACGCCGTGCGCGCGACCCCAGGCCGCTGCGGCACCAAGGTCGTCGAGAGCACCAGTCGGGTTGCTGGGCGAATTCACCCACAGCATCAGCGCACGACTGGCATCTGCTGGCGAAATTGCCGCAAAATCCACACCGCCGGCAGCAGTCATCGGCACGGCTACGGGGCGGCAGCCCGCCAAGATGGCCCCCATTTCGTAAGTGGGGTACGCCACGGCAGGAAACAGCACTGTGTCGCGATCTGGACGGCGCAGCTTCATGTACTGCGGAGTGGTCGCCACGAACTCTTTCGAGCCAACGCACGCTGCGATTTGTGCAAGTGGCACATCCACACCGAACCGTCGTTGCATCCAGTTGCATGCAGCACCACGCAGTGGCTCCGACCCGATGCTGGCCGGATACCCACGCTCGGCATTCGACGCCGACAACGCAGCAACTACGGCAGCGGCTGGCGCATCGCATGGCGTACCGATCGACAAATCGATGACACCACCTTCATGTGTGGCGGCAACTTTGGCAAGTGCATCCAAGCGGTCGTACGGGTACGGCGGTGGAACAAAAGGTTGCTGGGTCACGATGCCACCACTACGAATTCTGTCAGGCGACCACGCGATGCGTCAGCCAAGTGGGCGCGCACGCGAATGCCGCCGTCTTCGTGGGCGGTTGACACCACTTCGCCCTCGCGGTGCAGAGACGCCATCACATCCCCACGTTCATACGGCACCAAGAGCTCCACCACCGCAGTGAGTGAACGCACACGATCGCCGATGGTGCGCAACAAGTCGTCTATCCCTTCGCCTGTGGCCGACGAAATTGCCACCGATCCCGGATTGTCGTACACCAACCGCTTGGCTGCATCGTGGTCGATGTCTGCTTTGTTGAACACCAAGAGTTCAGGCACGCGGTCTGCGGCGATCTCGCCCAACACTTCACGTACGGCTGCGATCTGACCGTCAGGGTCGACCGCACTGGCATCCACTACGTGCAGCAGCAAGTCACTGCGAGTTGCAACTTCCAGCGTGCTCTTGAACGACTCGATCAGCGTGTGCGGCAAACGACGAATGAAGCCGACCGTATCGGTGAGCAACACCGGCTCGCCACCAGGCAGCGACAACCTTCGCGTGGTGGGGTCGAGTGTGGCAAACAATCGGTTCTCCACGAGTACCCCTGCGTCGGTGAGTCGATTCAACAAAGTGGACTTGCCTGCGTTGGTGTACCCAACAATCGTTACGTTTGCCAAACCACTCCGCGAGCGGCCTTTGCGTTGTTCGTCACGCGTGCGCTGCAACTCGCGCAACTCACGCTCCAGTTTTGCGATGCGATCATTGATACGACGGCGATCAGTTTCCAACTTCGTTTCACCAGGGCCACGCGTGCCGATGCCACCACCCTGTTGGGTGAGCCCGGCACTCGCACCACGTCGAATACGTGGCAGGCGGTAGCGCATCAGTGCGAGTTCGACTTGGGCTTTGCCTTCCAGCGTGTGGCTGTTCTGCGCAAAGATGTCGAGGATCACCGCGGTACGGTCGATTGCCGTACGACCGAGGGTCTTTTCCAGGTTGAACTGTTGTGCTGGTGCCAACTCGTTGTCGAACACCACCGTGTCGGCATCGAGTGCCAAACATGTGGCTTTCAATTCCTCAACTTTTCCCTTGCCGATGAATGATGCTGGGTCGGGTGCGTGACGCCGTTGCGTCAAGCGAGCAACCACATCGGCGCCTGCAGTATCAACGAGTCGTTCAAGTTCGTCGAGGCTCTCTTGGGTCTGGTCGTCATCATGGCCATCGAGCGTCACACCGACCAGCACGATTTTTTCCCGAATCGTGCGCTCAATGAGCGTGCGCCCGAGTGCTTCCTGGTACGGAGTACTCACCACGAGACCTCATGTGTGCCCACGTAGCGCGCCGGGCCCGTCAATTGCACGCGACCCTTCGACGGTGCATTCACCGTCACTATCGCATCGCCGCCTGGCATGTGCACCAGTACTTCAGTGTGCTCACCGGATGCCGACACGAGCCCCCATTGCAGGGCTGCCCATGCACTGGCACACGCGCCCGTGCCGCAAGCCTGCGTGATGCCTGCGCCACGTTCGTGCACGCGCATGGTAATGGCGTGCGCTTCGGGGCCAGGGGCAATGATTTCTAGATTCACTTGGGGAATTTGTCGCCCAAGTTTCAAGATGTCAACCACCGCCACATCATCAACGCCCACCACGGTGTGTGGGTTGCCTACCGATACATGCATGACTGGGCGACCAGGATGCGCCCCGATGGCTGCCCAGTTGTTCGGTGGATCAATCGGCGTGATTTCGCCCATGTCCACACTGGCCATCACTTCACCCTCGGGGTCGCCACCCACCGTCACGCGCCGTTCACCTGCATCGGTGTGCAGTACATAGACGCGCTCACCGCGTACTGCATCGGAGCGAAACAATGCTTGGGCAAAACAACGCGCGCCGTTACCACTCATCTCTGCCGGCGAACCATCGCTGTTGATCAAACGCATGCGCGCGTTCACATCGTCAATTCGTTCGAGCAACAACAACCCATCAGCACCCACGCCGGTAATGCGATCGCACCACGCACGAGCCATGCTCGACCAGTCGATGTCCGAGACATCACGGCTATCAGGACTCGGGCGTGCATCCACGGCGGCACGCGCATCGCTCATGTCGAGCACGAGGAAGTCATTGCCCCAGGCGTCAAATTTGCTTATGCGCACGATGGTTTCCTCGTCCTCATGCCTATCGCAACATCGCGAGGGCACGCGGGGTTACCTCGGCCACGGGGTCTTCGTGCACCGTTACCCATTCGATGCGTGGGTCGCGGCGAAACCAGCGTTCCTGGCGCACGGCGAATTGCCGCGTATGCAGGATCATTTGCGCGACTGCTTCGTCCAACGACATCTCGCCGTCGAGATGCAACAATAACTCCGCATAACCGAGTGCTTGACGGGCTTCGCGGGACAACTCATATTGGCTAGCCACCGTTTGCACCTCACTTAGGAAACCCGCCGTCATCATCGCGTGCACTCGTTGCTCAATCCGCTTCGACAATGTTTCACGCGGCCACGTCATGCCAATTTGGTGCACGTCCGTGGGCGGGTACGCCCCCGTGCCGGGGCCAAACGAAGAAAACGGCTGACCACTTCCGATGCACACCTCAAGCGCACGTTCGATTCGCCGCCGGTTGGCCTTATCCGTGCGCGCTGCGGCCACTGGGTCGAGTGCTTCGAGGCGGGCGAACAACTGCGCCACGTCAGGTTCGGCTTGCAACGCTTCGCGCACCGCGGGCCACTCCCCCGGTAATTGCAGGTTGTCGATCACGGCGGTGAGGTACAAACCTGTTCCCGCCACGAACACCGCAGGCACACCGGCTTGCGAGATTGCTGCGCGGGCAGCTGCTGCGTGTTGCTTGTATTCGGCAACGGTGAAGCGCTCATCAGGGTTGACCACATCAACGCAGTAATGCGTTACCTCGGCACGGTCATGTTGGCTCGGTTTGGCCGTGCCAATATCCATTCCGCGATACACCTGCATGGCATCCACGGCCACGATGTGCGCACCAGTTTGGCGGGCCACGGCCATCGCCACATCACTCTTGCCGCTTGCCGTGGGGGCAACGATGGCGATCTCGCGCATGGTCACGCGGAGGTGACGGAAAGACGAGTGCGATGTGTCGGCAGCGCAGTGACTTCCAACAGGCGACCCGCCAAATGAAAGCGTGCTGCGTCGATGATTTCTACGCGAGCATACGTACCGAGGCGGAGTTTCTCGGCCGATGGGAAGTGCACGAGTTTGTTCTGGCGGGTACGCCCAGTGAGATGGTCGGGGTTCTTGCGGCTCGAACCTTCAACCACCACTTCCTCGATGCGACCAATTCGCGCCCGGTGCTTTTGCACTGCGCTGCGATCGAGCACCACCTTCAACCGGTTGTAGCGCTCACTCACTTCGGCTGGATCGCAATACTTCTCCACCATGGCGGCCGCAGCCGTGCCCTCGCGGGGCGAAAAGATGAATGAGTACGCCGAGTCGAACTCGGCGGCTGCCGCAACTTCCATCGTTTGCACGAAGTCGGTCTCGGTTTCGCCGGGGAAACCCACGATCATGTCGGTGGTTACCGCCAAGTCGTCGACCGTCTGTCGTGCTTGTGCGAGACGTTCCAAGTATCGCTGTGCGGTGTAGCCACGATGCATCGCTGCAAGTACTGCATCGCTGCCTGCTTGTAGCGGGTAGTGCAGGTGTTCGCACACGCTCGTGGTTTCGGCCATCGCCAGCAGCGTGTCTTCACGCATGTCTTTGGGATGCGGGCTCATGTATCGCACACGCTGCACACCAGGCACTGCACCAACGGCTCGCAAGAGAGCAGCAAATTGTGGAATGACACGAGCCGATTCATCTCCGGCACGACGACTCGCCAGCGACAAATCGCGGCCATACGAGTTCACGTTTTGCCCAAGCAAGAAGATCTCGGTGACGCCACTGATAGCGAGGTTGCGCACCTCTTCCACGATCTGGTCGAATGGCCGGCTGATCTCACGACCGCGTACCGCTGGCACGATGCAATACGCGCACGTGTTGTCGCAGCCAATTTGGATAGTTACCCAACTGCGATACGACGTCTCACGACGCACGGGCAGCGCTGACGGAAATAGGGCGTAATCATCGACGATGGCTTCGTCCAATATCTCGGTGATGGCACCCGTGGTACGAGAGTGTTCCAGTAAGTCGAGCGTGCGGTGCACGTTG
>JBEDEI010000145.1:0-2891 GCA_041175765.1 Actinomycetota bacterium
GAATACTACTGTGTTACGGGCGCCACGAACTTGTCCACCAGGGGCGCCACGAATCACCATTGCGTTGATAAAGCGCCAGCGCTGCTTCTGCATTCGTGCGTGGGTTTAATAATTGAGACGGTTCGGCAACACCTAATCGTGCAAGCCACGAGCGATGCACCGACCAATACATCTGAAACAGTCCGTAGCAACAATCTCCCTGGCCGCCAATCACAGTCGGTTTGTAATTGCTCTCCCGTTTGACAACAAAAAGTGCGGTTTCCTCGAGTTCATCGGGCCATACTTCGCGAATGATGGCGATTACTTCTCGACGGGTGAATGTCTCGCTCGGTTCTTTCACTATGGGTTGCGTTGACACACACACTCGATCACCGATGTAGATGGCGGTAGACGACCGCGCATTGTTGATCTCCAAGAGCTGTCGCTGACCAATACCAAAGCGAGCCGCAAGACGTGACCACGAGTCGTTGGGTTTCGCATTGTGATACTGCGTGCATGTTGCAGCAGCGGCAACACCAGTAGTGAGTGGCGTCAACATAGCAATCGCAGCAGCACTCAACGTCAGCGCCACAGTACGTCGGAGGAAATGGCGGAGAGGGAGGGATTTGAACCCTCGGTCCGGTTGACCCGGACAACGCCTTAGCAGGGCGCCCCATTCGGCCACTCTGGCACCTCTCCAGGAGCTAGGTATTTCGTGAGATAACCGTGCTGTGAGTGTACCGACTAGAGCACTTGGCGGAACGAGAGGGATTTGAACCCCCGGTGGGCTTACACCCACTCCTGTTTTCAAGACAGGTGCATTCGGCCGCTCTGCCATCGTTCCGAACGCAACGCTATCTGTATTCAGCAAACGTCGTGTTACATCACGCACACGACGGCGCAATGATGCGTGCTAGCGCTGCACCTGCGAGCGAATTGCCGACAACCAATCATCAGCATCACGCCAGCGTTGACTTGCTTGTGCGTGTGACGACGGTGCGCGTGTGCCGGCTGCTGGGTACGAGCCGAGAAACTTCACGTCGCCTTGCTTCGTGCGCAAGTCGCGTAAAGCATCGGCCATCACTTCATCAGAAATATGGCCATCCGTGTACATAATGAAGCAGTAGTCACCCAAACCGCCGCGCTTGGTGGGGCGGCTGAGTAGTTGGGTGATGTTGATGCGTCGTGCGGCAAACTCTTGCAGAATGCCAATCAAGCTGCCTGGTTCATCGGCGCGTTGAAACACCACCACACCCGTTTTGTCGTGACCTGTTTGGGCCGGAATGTGGCCCTTACCCACCAACACGAAGCGTGTTTGATTGCCTTCGTGATCGGCAATGTTGCGCTGCAACACGTTGAGCCCATACAACTCGGCAGCATTTGCTGGTGCAATCGCTGCCGCACCGAGAGCGGATTCTTCGGCCACCAACCGCGCTGCTTCGGCAGTGGAGTTGGCAGCGAGAATTTCGACATCGTGCAGTGTGTTGCGCACGTATGCATGACACTGCGCAGTTGCAACGGGAATCGAATACAACACTTTCACATCGGCCAATGTGGTACCTGGACGAGCGAGCAAGCAGTGTTCGATATCCAAGACAACTTCGCGTTGAATCAACAATTCATGGTCGAATACCAACGCATCTTGCGTGAAGTTGACGGTACCTTCAATGGAGTTCTCAATCGGCACGAACCCAGCATCCACCTCGCCGGCTTCCACCGCATCCAACACATCGGGCACCGTGCGCATCGGTACGCGCTCAAGCACCGCCAGATCTGGCTGGGTCAGCAGCGCTTGTTCAGTAAATGTGCCGGCAGGACCGAAATAGCCGACACGACGTGCTTTCGTCACCCTGACAAGGCTATGAGCAGCCGTTAGCCTGCCAACCATGTACGAATACGCAGCGTTCAATCCTTTCAACGCAAGCCCCGAGGGCCTCGCCGCAGAACTCACACGTAAATCATCCGAAGGATGGGAAGTGGTGTCGATCACCACCACCACCGACGGTCGCTTCTGTGCGTTCTTGCGACGACCCACCACTCAACGCGCAACAACACCGGTGGCGAGCACACCAACTGTCGCGAGCGACGCTGGTTACGCAGCCGTGACAACGAACCCAGCCACACCTGCAGTGCCTGCTGCGTGGTACAAAGATCCCTCTGGTCGCTATGAGTTGCGCTACTGGAGTGGCACTGCGTGGACAGAGCACGTCTCGCGGAGCGGACAACAGTTCACCGACCCACCGGTGGCGTGATTCGCCGCGTGAAGCGACATCACCCCCGCACATGAAAGCAACGTCGCTCGGTCACGCAGGCATCCTGATTCGTTGCCGTCAGGCAACCATCGTGTGTGACCCATGGTTCGAGCCGGCATTTTTGGGCGCATGGTTTCCCTTTCCGCGCAATGACAAACTCGATGCCGACACGATGGCCCTCGTGTGTGCCCCTGACTATCTCTACGTGTCACACCTGCACGGGGACCACTTTGATGAAACGTTCCTGCGCGAGCGGATGAACAAAGCAACTCCGGTGTTGCTGCCCGACTTCCCCACCGATGAACTGCAACGTCGCCTCACTCGGCTGGGCTTTCATACGTTCATCACTACCCAAGATGGCGAAGAGTTGGCGTTGGGTGACGGGCTCAGCGTGGCAATTCATGTGGAGTCATCCATTACGGATGGCCCGGGCGGCGACTCGGCACTGGTGGTGAGTGACGGTGTGTCGCGACTTGTGAATCAAAATGATTGTCGCACGCACGACCCACAGGTGTTGGCCGGTCATGGGTCAGTAGACCAACATTGGCTGCAATACAGCGGAGCGATTTGGTATCCGATGGTCTACGACATCCCCGACGATGTCAAGCGTGAGCAAGCGCACGCAAAAGTAGAGAGTCAGTTCGTGCGTGCCGAACACTA
>JBEDEI010000146.1:0-11131 GCA_041175765.1 Actinomycetota bacterium
AAGTTCGGCATGTCGATGCGCCTTGGGTTGCCCTATCGCATCACCAATGTGGTCGTCGAATTCGACGAGGCTCGCCAAATTGGCTGGCGTCACTTCGGTGGCCATGTGTGGCGCTATCTGCTCACGCCCGTCGAGGGCGGCACGCTAGTGACCGAGCAGTTTGACTATTCCACCAATCACGCCAATTGGTTTCTGCGGTTGATGAATGCGATCTCGACCAATGAGGTCTCAATGCGCAAGACATTGCTGAACCTCGCCAAGCACTTTTCGTGATCTCGCTGCCCGCTGGCTTCGTGGCTTACGCATGACCACACTGCCCGCTGGCTTCGTCGCGCATGCCGCCAACATCGGCATCAAAGACGACTCGCTCGACTTCGTCGTCGTGCTCGGCGCATCGGGCACGACTGGTACGGCGATGTTCACCAAGAGCCGCTTCGCTGGCGCCAGTGTGCTGCTGAGTCGTGAACTCGGCGCTGCTGGTCGCACGCGCGGTGTGGTGGTGGTGTCGAAGAACTCGAACGTTGCGACCGGCGAGCAGGGCATGCACAATGCCCGCGAGCTCGTGTCGGCAGTGGCAGCCCGAATCGGCTGCGACGACGGCGAGCTCGTCGTTGCTTCAACCGGGGTCATCGGTCGGCAGTATCCGATGGAACGCGTGCGAACCGGCGTTGCTGCACTACCCGCACAACTCACCAGCACCGACGCGTCGCTCGTGGCGCAAGCCATCATGACCACCGACACCCGACCAAAGATTGCCGAGGCAACCGTGCGCGGCTCGTCGGTGCGAGTCGTTGGTGTTGCCAAAGGCGTAGGGATGATCGAGCCGAACATGGCAACGCACATCTCACTGGTCTTTACCGATGCTGCGATTTCACGCGGCGAACTTGAAGTTGCCTACCGAGCATGCGTCGAGCGCACGTTCAATCGAGTATCCATTGATACCGACACTTCCACCAGTGATACCACCGTATGTTTGGCAAGTGGTGCTGCGGGTGCAGTGGATGCTGCTGCATTCGCCAACGCACTCCATGAAGTGTTGCTGTCGCTCACCAAGCAAATCGCCCGCGACGGTGAAGGTGCAGAAAAACTGATTGAAGTCTGCGTAGATCATGCACGCGATGACGAACAAGCAGTCACCGTGGCACGCTCCATCGTCAATTCACCTCTCGTAAAGACCGCCGTCCACGGGGCGGACCCCAATTGGGGTCGCGTGGCGATGGCGGTGGGCAAATGTAGTCAGTACAACGACATCAACCAACAACGCGTGGTGATTCGCTTTGGGGAGCAGGAGGTGTACCCGCAGCAAGTGGGCGAACACGGTCTTGCCCAACTGAGCGGCTACATGCGGGGCACCGACGTGCGGATCCATGTTTCGCTTCACACCGGCACGAGTTCGGCGACGGTGTGGGGTTGTGATTTGACGGATGGCTACATCCGCATCAATGCCGACTACACCACCTAGGCGGCGAGCAATTCATCCAGCCAAGTGATGACCGATGTTCGGTAGTCATGCACACTCTTGTAACGCGCCATTACATCGGGTAGTCGCACCACGAGTTCGCGCAGGGTGCGAACCACTTCGGGTCCTCGTTGTACGTAGGTGGAAAGCGGCTCCTGAAAACCTCGAATGGTAAAGAGGACTCCTCGCGTACGAGGTAAACGACGAAGCGTTTCGCGTTCGATGCGAATCCACAGTTGAGATGGATGCTCGACCAGCGATTGTGCCGGCGAAAAAGGTTGGAACAAAGCCGGATGATCTTCCAATGTCCAGTTTGATCGCCAAATGGGTTTCTCTGGTGACAATCGCGTCAGCGTGGTGTCGACTGCCGCCCCGATGTGCTCGGCATAGAGGGCTACTGGCTTGTGTACTGCCAACATGTCGTGCCCAATTTTCTCTGCGAGGCGCCAACGACTCGGCGAACACACCACACCGGCAACGAACGGCAGTTGCTCGCCTTCGCCATCGGGAATCGAGCGCAAGACCGTGAGGTCGTCGGGAATCGCACTCGCAGCCTCCACCAGCGCATCAATACCCGTTTTGTCGGTGGTTTTGCCGAGCCAATGTAAGACCAGTTCGCCGGCTTCTTGGGCAACCTCATGGCCGTCATCGCGATACGACACCACTTCATCACGGCGCTTGGCGAGCAGTGTTTGCTTCATCGCCAGCGTGGGCGCCCACTCACTATCGCGCACGAACCAGCGGGTGATATCGAGCGGTTTTACTCCCACGCGATGTCGAAATGCATCACCAACCAACTGCGGCAAGATGTCGTCGTGCGGGATGCACGAAGCGAGAGCGTTGGCTCCGGCAGCCGGGTGCTCGTCGTACGGCGTGAACGGATGAGTGTGCTGGACGAACGGGTTTGCAATGCCCAGCGTCATGCCGTGATGTTTACTTCGGTGGCATGCGAATGCCACCATCCACGCGGATGGTCTCGGCATTCATGTAACTGTTGGTGATGCACTCCAGCACCATCGATGCAAGTTCATCCGATGAGCCAAGACGCTGCGGGAAGAGCACACCTTTTTGCAGATTGCCCTTGAACGCCTCACTGGCGTCGCCTTGACCGTAGATGGGTGTGTCGATCAACCCAGGTGCCACCGTGTTTACACGCACACCGACCGCGGCAAGATCGCGAGCAATCGGCAAGGTCATCCCCACTACGCCACCCTTCGAGGCCGAATACGACGCTTGACCAATTTGTCCGTCGAACGCAGCAACGGATGCAATGTTCACGATCGCGCCACGCTCACCATGTGCAAGTGGTTCATTGCGGCTCATTGCAGTGCCGACAACGCGAATGCAATCGAACGTGCCGACCAAGTTGATGGCAATCACTTTTTTGAACGCATCAAGGTTGGCGGCTGATTCCAGCGTGCCGTCCTTGCCCACCGTGCGCTGCGCCCAACCGATACCGGCGGAGTTCACCAATGCCCGTATCGGGCCCATCGATGTGGCCATCTCGACTGCGTTGACGATGTCTTGGGTGTTGGTGACGTCCACTTTGCAGAATGCGCCGCCAATTTCTTTGGCAAGTGCTTCGCCTTTTTCGGCGTTGAGGTCGGCGATGACCACCTTGGCACCTTTTTTGGCGAGCATGCGAGCTGCGGCGGCGCCTATGCCACTTGCTCCTCCGGTGACTATTGCGCTGGTGTTCGTAAGTTCCATAGCGCCGAACGCTAGCGCACGTGTGGAATCGCAGCCACAGCGAGCGCATCCACGAGTTCGTTCATGGGCTCACCCGTATGGCCTCGCACCCAACGAAAGTTGATGTCCCCACGCTCCCGCACGAGGGCGATGAGCGGCTCCCATAAATCACGATTGGCAACGGGTTGACGCTGGCTATTTTTCCACCCGCGACGCAGCCATCCTTCCCACCAACCCTCGGTGAAACACTTGACCACATACTGACTGTCGGAGACCACTTCGATCACACCTGGTTGTGCACCAAGGGTGCGCAATGCACTCAACACTGCGAGCAACTCCATTCGTTGATTCGTCGTTGCATCTTCACCACCACTGTCTTGCACTTCGCCAAGTGGTGCCAGCGCCCATGCCCATCCACCAGGGCCAGGGTTGCCCGAACATGCACCATCGGTGTACACCGTTCGTCCTGCGGTGGTCATCGTGGGTTTACCTTGCGCCATGTCACCTGAGCATCCTTACCGATGGGTAAGTACGACGAGTGGAACTCCCCTACGAAACGGTCACTTCGTGTGGCGGCGTGGCACTCGAGCATCGTCGTGCGAGAATAGGCACATGCTGTTTGACGGCTCGGTTCATCAACTTCCCGACACCGACCCCGACGAGACGATGGAGTGGCTCGACTCACTCGACGCCGTCGTTGAAGTTCAAGGCAAGAATCGCGCACGCTATTTGCTCTCACGATTGCTGGAGCGTGCCCGCGCTACGCAGGTGAGCTTTCCTGCCACCGTTTCCACACCGTACGTCAACACGATTCCAGCAGAACAAGAACCCTGGTTCCCGGGTGACGAATACCTCGAGCGACGCATCCGGGCCTACATCCGCTGGAATGCCGCAATGATGGTCGTGCGCGCCAACACCACAGCCGAGGGAATCGGTGGACACTTGGCAACATTTGCGTCTTCTGCATCGTTGTACGAAGTTGGTTACAACCACTTCTTCCACGGCAAGGACAACGGCCAAGCAGGTGATCACGTGTACTTCCAGGGCCACGCCGCACCCGGTGTCTACGCGCGAGCATTTCTCGAGCGACGAATCGAGGCGCAAGACCTCGATCACTTCCGTCGCGAGATCGGTCGTGGCGGTCGCGGTTTGTCTTCGTATCCACATCCGCGATTGATGCCAGAGTTCTGGGAATTCCCCACGGTGTCGATGGGTCTCGGCCCGATCACCGCGCTGTATCACGCGCGATTCAATCGTTATCTTGCCAATCGCAAATTGGACGACACCAGCGCCAGTCGCATCTGGGCATTCCTCGGTGACGGTGAGTGCGATGAACCAGAAACGCTCGGCGCGCTCTCGTTGGCTTCACGTGAACATCTCGACAATCTCGTGTTCGTGGTCAATTGCAATCTGCAACGCCTCGACGGCCCGGTGCGCGGCAACGGCAAGATCATCCAGGAGCTCGAAGCGGTCTTCCGCGGTGCAGGTTGGAACGTCATCAAAGTGATTTGGGGTTCCAAGTGGGACGAGTTGCTGGCACGCGACGTCACTGGTGTGTTGCTCAACAAGATGAACACCACGGTTGACGGCGAGTTCCAGCGCTACACCGTCGAAGATGGCAACTACATTCGCGAGAACTTCTTCGGGCCCGATCCTCGCCTGCGCGAGATGGTGTCGCACCTCACCGACGCCGAACTCCAGGCATTGCCCCGTGGTGGTCACGACTACCGCAAGGTGTACGCAGCCTTCAAGGCTGCTGCCGACAATCTGGGTTCGGGTCGGCCGACTGCAATCTTGGCCAAGACCGTGAAAGGCTGGACACTCGGCCCGGAAATCGAGGGCCGCAACGCCACGCACCAAATCAAGAAAATGAACGTCGACCAATTGCGGGTGTTGCGCGATCGCCTGCATCTGAACGATGAAATCACCGACGAAATGCTCGAAGGTGATGCACCGTATTACCGACCACCAGAAGACTCCGTCGAGTATCAATACCTCGTCGCGCGACGACGTGCACTCGACGGGTTCGTGCCGCGGCGTGTCGCTACGGCCCGTCGTCGCCTCACCCTGCCAAGCGACGATGCCTTCCGGGAATTCGACGCAGGCAGCGGCAAGCAATCGGTCAGCACCACGATGGGCTTCACCCGTTTGCTGCGCAACTTGGCCCGCGACCCGGGTTTCGGCGAGCGAGTCGTGCCGATCATTCCCGACGAAGCACGCACCTTCGGAATGGATTCACTGTTCCGAGAATTGAAAATTTACGCCTCACAAGGCCAGAAGTACGAGCCCGTCGATCACGACCTGCTGTTGTCGTACACCGAATCCAGCTCGGGACAGATTTTGGAAGAGGGCATCACCGAAGCCGGCAGTCTTGCCAGTTTCATCGCAGCGGGCACGGCGTACGCCACACGTGGTATCGAGATGGTGCCGTTCTACACCTTCTACTCCATGTTTGGTTTCCAGCGTGTTGGTGACCTCATCTGGCAGGCGGCCGATTCGCGCACTCGCGGCTTTCTGCTCGGCGCCACCGCCGGTCGCACCACATTGATGGGCGAAGGACTACAGCACCAAGACGGCCACTCACTCGTGCTGGCCAGCACCGTTCCGCCGTGTCGCGCATACGACCCGGCATTTGCCTACGAGGTTGCCGCCATCGTGCGCAGCGGGTTGCACGAGATGTACGGGGAAGTTCCCAACGACGTGTTCTATTACATCACGCTGTACAACGAGAACTATCCGATGCCGGCGCGACCAGCCGTTGCCGACCTTGATGCACAGATCATGCGCGGCCTCTACAAGATCACGGATACGGCGAACGCCAAGCATCGCGCCACGCTCATCTTCTCGGGTTCTGCCCATTCCGCCGTGCAAGCCGCCGCGGAGGAACTCGCCTCGCGTTGGGATGTCTCCTGCGACCTGTGGTCGGCGACGTCGTACAAAACCTTGCGCGAAAATGCACTCGATGTCGAGCGTTGGAATCGCCTGCACCCCACGGCGGCACCGCGACAAGCCGATGTCACGCGGTTGCTTGATGACGGCACTGGGCCGATCATCGCCGTCACCGACTTCATGCGCATCGTGCCCGAGCAAGTTGCGCGTTTCGTGCCGAACCGTCTTTTCGTACCGCTCGGCACGGACGGCTTTGGTCGCAGTGACACTCGCGAAGCACTGCGTCGCCACTTTGAAATCGACATGCCACACATCGTGGTGGCTACTTTGCATGCACTCGCTCGCGGTGGCGAGGTGAAGCCTGAAGTGGTCGCTGATGCAATTGCCCACTACGGTCTCAATCCAGAAAGCATCAATCCGAGCTATGCCTAAACAAGCCGCACCAAAGAAAGTTCTCGCACCATCGCGTCGTAGCGCCGCGAAGCAAAAAAGCGACCTGTATGTCACGGGTATCGCAAAAGCCGACCGATTGTTGCAGCGCGATGGCACGGCGTTGCTCATCGGGATGTTGCTCGACCAACAAGTACCGATGGAATGGGCATTCACGGGGCCGCACACACTCACCGAGCGTCTCGGTCACCTCGACCCGCAAAAGATTGCAGCGATGGACCCTGAACGATTCATCACGTTGTGTTGCGAAAAGCCGGCTATTCATCGCTTCCCGGCATCCATGGCGCGACGCATCCATGAATTGTGCGCCATCATCGCGGGTGAATATTCCAACAACGGCGCCAACATTTGGCGCAATGTCACCGACGCAAACGTGTTGTACGCGCGACTGCGCAAACTGCCAGGTTTCGGCGACGAAAAGGCGAGGATTTTCATCGCACTGCTTGCCAAGCGATTCGGCATTGCGCCGTCAGGTTGGGAGAAGGCTGCCAAGCCGTTCGGCGACCATCGCATGCGCACCGTTGCCGACATTGATTCAAAAGATGCGTTACTCAAGGTGCGCGGCTTCAAGCAACGCGAAAAAGCGCGTGATCGCGACAAGCAAAGTCGCCCCATAAAGAAGCGCTAGCTCCGTGACCATCCTCGTTACTGGTGGAGCCGGCTACATCGGCTCGCACACGGCTCGTTTGCTCGCAGAGTTGGGCCGCGACGTCGTCGTGCTCGACACCCTGGAACGTGGCTACCGCGATGCGATTGATGACATTGACTTGGTCGTCGGTGACATTGCAGACGCTCGCACCGTCGGGAAGCTGTGCCGCAAGTACGACGTCGACAGTGTGATCCACTTTGCCGCCTACAAGGCAGTCGGCGAATCGGTGGACCAACCACTTCGTTACTACGACAACAACGTGGCGGGTTCGATCAGTCTGGTAGAGACCTTGCTCGAACACGACGTACGGCACATCGTGTTTTCTTCCTCGGCTGCCGTCTACGGAACACCCGACACATCCCCGGTCAACGAAGACGCACCACTGCGACCACAGAGCCCCTACGCACAGACGAAGGCCGACGTCGAACATTTCCTCACATCGTGCGACGCAATTGGCCTGCGCTCTGTCAGCCTCCGCTATTTCAACGCCGCCGGGGCTCATGAGTCCGGCGACATGGGCGAAGACTTTTCCCTGACCACCAATCTCGTTCCGGTCGTCATGCGCGTACTGTTCGGCGGGCAATCCCACCTCGATATTTTCGGCGACGACTACCCCACTCCCGACGGCAGCTGCGTGCGCGACTACGTGCACGTCTCGGATCTTGCCGATGCCCACGTGAAGGCCCTCGACTATCTCGCTACGGGCGGTAAGTCGCTCATCTGCAACGTGGGTACGGGGCAGGGCACTTCGGTAAAGCAACTCGTTGCGATGACGGAGTCCGTTACCAATCGTTCGTTACCGCATCGCATCAGTGCACGGCGCGCAGGTGACCCGGCGTCGGTGTTTGCTGATCCCACATTGATTCGCGCTGTATTGGGATGGCGTGCCACGCGGGATCTGCGCGAAATCATCACGAGCGCGCATCGCTGGCATGAGCGTCACCCCGAGGGCTACGAACGCTAAGAGCGAAACTGCAGTCAGCCGCGACCGTTTAACGCTGGCGGTCGAGCCAGCCGATCAACATGGCGATGGCACGCGGATCGTGTCGCAATCGGTGTCCGCCACCGGGGATGATGTGCAACTCGGCGCTGCCGTGGGCTTCGGCGATCGCCCGAGAGTCGCTCTCGGGTACGAGTTCGTCTTCGTCACCATGCATCAGGAGCAGTGGTCGTGGTGCAAGTCGTCGGGCGGAATCCACGGGACGAAACCGGCGCAGTTCGCGGGACCATTCATCGAAATGTTGGGGAAACGACGGCGTGCGCACCGCACCAATCTCGCGCGTGTGTTCCAAGAACTTGCGCGGCTGTTCTGCCCAGTCATCGAAGTCGGCGCGCGGGCCGAGCAACGCACAGCCACTCACGCGTGGATCATCGGCGGCTGCACAGAGCCCGAGTGAGGCACCGGTATTGGTGCCCAGCATCCACACTTGCGTGGGCTCCGTCTCGGCCACGAGGTGGTCGATTGCGGCCCGTAGGTCTTCCACCCAACCTTGCAGCGAGAAGTCGCCCTCACTGTTGCCACAACCGCGAAACGTGAACGTCATTCCTGCCCACCCGAGTTCGTTGGCGATGCGGTCGATCAACTCAGGAAACGAACTGGCCGAATGTCGTGCGTCCTGCGGCCCGATCGGAAAGCCATGACACAGCAGCACGGCGGGTCGGGCACCGCTGCGCGAAGTTGTGTTGTTGAGGTACCGCGTGAGGCGCAGACCGCCGCTCTCAAACGAGCCGTTCACGCTGTGGCGAGCCGGTACCCGCGGTTTCGCGCTTCGGGCAAGGTATCCGGGCCGAAACAAATTCCCGAATTGGAATTGACGATGTCGTCGATAATCGCGGCATCTTCCCACGTGTCAATGTCGTAGACCAATTGGGTTCGCTTATCGCCGAGATACCGCGTATGTTCGAAACGTCCAGGGCGTTGCACGCCACAAATCTAACCTAGGGTTCTGGTATGGCGACAGGGCCCATTGACTTCTATTTCGACACGATGTGCCCCTATGCGCACCAGACTTCGCTGTGGATTCGCGAGGTGCAGCGTCTGACCGACCTCCAGGTGCGCTGGAAGTTTTTCAGCCTGGAAGTGATCAATCATGTGGATGGCAAGAAGTGGCCGTGGGAGCGTGACTTGGCATACGGATGGACACCGCTGCGAATCGCTGCATGGTTGCGTCGACACGACAACGACTTGTGTGGGGCGTGGTACTTGGCAAGTGCCCACGCCTTGCACATCGAGGGCAAGCGCCCGTACGAAGAAGCAACGGCCAAGGAATTACTCGCCACTATTGGTGCCCCAGCAAACACGTGGGAGGCAGCACTCGCAGACGCCACCACACACGACGACGTGCGAAGCGATCATGACTTTGCAGTGTCGTCGCTCGGCGGTTTTGGTGTACCGATCATCGTTCCTGCAACTGGCCGCGCACTCTTTGGCCCGGTTGTCGTGCCAGCCCCAATGGGCGACGATGCACTACGACTGTGGGAACTCGTGCAGGGCGCCGCGCAGTTCCCCCACTTCTACGAACTGAAGGTTCCCAAAACTGCCGACGACCTTGCCCACATCGGTGCAGCATTCAACCCGTACCTACGCGCCCGTGAATGGCAGACCGTGCAGAATCCAACCGCATGAGCCGTCCTACTTCCCTCATCACGATGCTGCAAGACGTGTGGACATCGCTGGATTCGGTTCTCTCCACGCTCAGTGAATCTCAGTGGAAGACCATGACACTCTGCCCTGGTTGGACCGTGCAAGACACATTGGCACACCTCGTGTCGTCGGAAGCCGGCCTTCAGGGCGAAGCACCCACGACGCATCGTGCGACGGATTTGTCGAACGTGAAGAATCCAATCGGTGAGTTCAATGAACATGAAATTGATGCTCGCCGCAGCCGAAGTGGTGCCGAAGTGTTTGCCGAGTGGCAAGCAATTCAGGCCAAGCGACGCCATGCGTTTGCGACCGAAAGCGACGACTACTTTGCGCGCGAGATGATGACTCCAACGGGCCCCGGTACGTTCGCCGACTTTTTGCACATTCGCGTCATGGATGCTTGGGTCCACGAACAAGACATCCGCCATGCACTCAAACTGCCCGGCAATCAAGGTGGTGCAGCAGGCGAACACAGCATCGGCCGCTTCGCACGATCGTTGCCAATGGTGGTGGGCAAACGTGGTCAAGCACCCGATGCCAGCGTGGTGAGTTTCCATCTGACTGGGCCCGTGGTACGCACGTTCCACATCGCCACCAACGGCGGAAAAGCAGCACATGTCGACACGGCAGATTCACCGCTGTGCACCATCAGTATGGACAGCAATACCTACGTGTCGTTGTGCTGCGGACGTGAATTCTTTGCAACCGGCGACCAGCGAGTCAGCATCAGTGGCGATACGACACTTGGTGCACGCATTCTGGCTGGCTTCAACGTAATGATCTAGCAGTCGTGGTCTAATGGAGTACGCGTGATTACCCCCAAAGACAACAACGAAGTCGAACGATTGCTTGCCGAGTGGGCGCAGGTGGATGAGCGGGCAGGCGAAGTAGCCGCACAGCGACGACGGGCCACGTTGCTGTCTCGTGGTGAGGAAATTCGTGACTACGAGTTCCAAGCCAAGCCCAATGATTGGGTTCATCGCGATTGGTTGCGACCGATTCGTTTCGTGTATCGCAACATCCCCAAAGATCTGCGCATGCAACTCAAAAAGCGACTGGCAAAGTAGTTGCCATTGCTGCAGTTTTCTACGAACAGCCATGGTGCCACCGCCGACATGTTGCACCGAACAGCCAAGTCACTTCGCCGGCACGGCGGCAAGGGAGCTAGTTGGCATGTTTCAGGCTCCAACGACCCGACGCGCACTCAACGGGCCCGACGACTCACACTTGCCGATAACACCAACGCCGAGTGGGTGGTGTTCGTACCTGCAGGCGACGCCATCACCCGCGATGTCGTACTGACGTGCAACACGCTCGCCCACGATGTCGATGTGTTGTATGGCGACACTCG
>JBEDEI010000147.1:0-3139 GCA_041175765.1 Actinomycetota bacterium
CCACGATTGGCGCTAGTCACCCGAGAGGTGATTAGTGTTTGCCGACGATGCGGCTTCGAGCGACTGTCGTTGCCCTAGTACTTCTCGTCGCAGGTGTCCCCAATGTTGCATCGGCACGAGCCGTTGAGATTGAGGGAACGAAGTGCGCAAAGGCGGGTCAGAAGCGCCTGGTCAAAAAGACTCCTTTTGTTTGTACGAAAACGGCGAAGGGCTCGTTCTGGTTCTCAAGTGGCACGCCTTCGCGCACTGCCGTTGGTGGCTCGACAACCACAACCGTGCAGTCAACAACTACGACCGTGCAGTCAGCCACGAGTCTCACTTCACAGGCAGAGATTCCCTCCATCATTCAGAATTGGGGTTTCAATCTGGCCCCGTATTCGGCTTCGACGGGTTACGCGGGAGACATGAAGATTCGCGGGGTTGTCCCGCCAACTTTTGGAGGAGAAAACGCGGCGCGCGACAACACTCAGTATCGATTGTTGATTGACTCGATTGCATTACAGACGGTGCTCGGCAAGGCGTCGCCACAGATTTCGTTCTGGCTACCGCTGGAAACGAAAGTTGGGTCGATGATTACCGGCACCGTGTGCAAAGTTGAGAAGCTCTACAGCGGTGACTTCACCGTCATGATTGCCAGTCAGAAGTTTCCGTGCCTAAATGGTCAATCTCTCGTGTCGTTTGAACATGAGCACGTCATCAATCCAGTGGTGACGGTTGGTCAGAAAGTCACGGCAGGCGACGTTCTGGCAACGGTGAGTGACTACAACCCGCATTGGAAAGCCAAGGGTCTCGGCGTAGTGGAAATTGGCATCTTGTTTTCGAAGAAGAACTCGAATCAGGCTTGGCATGCCTGCATATCGAGTTTTCTCGATCCCGCACGGAAGTCGGCGCTGTTGCAAGCGATGGAGTCGGCGATGGCCGCATGGGAATCCGAACTCTCTGACCCAACCGTTTTTGACGAGCGAGCGATGCCGATTGCTGGTTGTTACACCACGGAAGAAATACCAGCGTGAAGCGGGCTCGCGGGTGCGGTCGGCACTCGCCGAGCATGACACCCGAGCGCGAGGCCGATGACCAGCGTCCGATAGGTTGAGCGAGGCGATTTCGGGGCTGTAGCTCAGTTGGTAGAGCGCCTCCATGGCATGGAGGAGGCCAGGGGTTCAATTCCCCTCAGCTCCACAAGATTCTTGCGAGAGAATGTGCAGCACCAGCGAGTGTGACAGCAGAGCCGGGTCGCTATCGAGAAACGCGAACGGCGTCGCCAGCGGCACCCGAAGCAATCACTGTGATCGTCCAACCGTCGACGGTCAGTGATTGTCCGACTCTCAGCGGTGCGGTGGCGAGGTAGGTGTTGCGGTCGAGGCTAAGACCTTGCACTCGAAGCGGACCGCCGCCAGTAGTGCCGCTCGGGTCGATGGTGTACACCAGCACTCCCTGATTGCTCTCACTCACGAATTCGTCCATAGCTCCGGGGCGGCGCACCTCGAGCCCGACCAGTTTTCCGCTGGCTCCCCGCAACAACAACAACTCCGATGACTTCGCGGTGGAGCCGAGTGGTGAGAGCGTTGCGATGAACTCACCCGCGTTGTTTGCACACAGCACTTCGGCATCTTCCAGCCAGCCTTGGAGGAATCTCTGCCAGCCGAACATGCCCTTCGTCCACGCGTATCCCATGAAGTCCCACTTGCCCGTGTAGTGGTATGTCGTTCTGACTTCGTCGCTGAGAGACATGGCGTAAAGGTCGGTCAGCCCGATCAGGTGACCGAACTCATGGACGATCGTCATGGGATCACGCCAGGCATCTGCGCCCGTCATGGTGGCACTGAAGATCGACTTCTCACCGGTCATGAGTGGCGCAGATTGTGGGTAGGGCATCGCAGGTGAGTACGCGATTTGGTTGCTGCGCAGGCTCGGTGGTGCCATAACTACGAGCACGTCGACTCCACTGAAGTTCACTTGTGGGTCGAGTTCGCGAACGATGTCGGCCACGTAGGTATCGCCGCGACCACCCCCATACGTGCCCATTCCCCACGACTCGGCGGCTCTTCCAACACGCAGGTAGTTGGGCAACGTCGAGAATTCAAAGCTGAGTGCCCCATTGGAGAGATTGCCAAAGACGCTCGTCAGTGCACGGGTGATGGGAAGCATGTCGGTCGCCGGGCTCCCGGTCGCAACCACGTCGGGGAAGTCGACCGGCAGCATCATCACGCGCACCGACCCAGTCGAGGGGATTCGTTGGGCAAACTTCGGGAAGCCGTTCGACACCTGCCAATAAGTGGTTCGAGGTGTTTCTTGATCGGCGCATTGTGCGTCGGGGGAAAACCCACCCGTCGTAACCGGAAGTGTCGTCGTTGTGGTAGGGGCAACGGTCGTCGATGTGGTTCGCGGCGTGACTTGCGAAGTTCTCGTCCATACCAAACGCTTGCCGACTCTCTTGCACGTGAGCGTTGCAGACTTTGAAACCGTCGTCGCCCCGGCAGTACGGCATGCTGTGCCTGACTTGGTCGGAACAGCAGTTTCGGGTGGTGAAATGCTGATCGGTAGCACACTCGTCAACAACGAAGCGCCGATGGTGGCAGTTTGACAGATGATGCACATGTCGTGGCAACTCCGAATTCGTCGGAAAGTGCCATACTAAGCGCATGCCTCGCACGGTCATTGCCCAGATTTCTGACACGCATATTCCGGGTCGGGGCGAAGCGTCGCATGCGGGTGCTGACCCCGTCGGCAATCTGACTGCGGCGCTGGCGCACGCATCGCAGCGGTGTGCCGGTGTCGTGATCACCGGTGACTGTGCAGCCAAGGCCGGAACCGACGCAGAATACGCAGCCTTCGCCGAAGTGATTGCGACGGCAACGGTGCCGGTGTGGCTGGTGCCAGGCAACCACGACGACTCGGCAAAGATGCAGCGACTGTTCAACCTGCCCTCGGTCAATGGGCGCTGTGACTACGTTGTCGACCTACCGGGCGGCCGGCTCGTGGTGCTCGATTCGTCGAGACTGGGCCGTGAAGACGGCGCGCTCGACGAGTCGCAGACTGCGTGGCTCGATCAGCAACTGGCGGGGCACCGCAGCCTCGTCGTGATGCACCACCCCTGCATTCGCGTCGGGGGCGCCTCGTTCGACAACATCCGCCTCGA
>JBEDEI010000148.1:0-3731 GCA_041175765.1 Actinomycetota bacterium
CCGTCGAAGCATTTGAACGCGCCATCGCCGATCTTGAAGGCACCGAAAGCGCCCTCGCATTCGGCTCGGGCATGGGTGCACTGTCGACGTGCATTTTCGCTTTGTGTTCTTCGGGTGACCACATCGTGGCGCAGCGCAACATGTATGCCGGCACGCTCGGGCTACTGATGGGGCCGTGCCAACGCATGGGCATCGAAGTCACATTGGTGGATGGTCGCAACGCTAAAGAAATTGCCGATGCGGTTCGCCCAGGCAAAACCATGCTGGTGATGGCCGAAACACCAAGCAACCCTCATCTTGACGTGGTCGATCTTGCAGCTCTCGGGGCCATCAAGGGCCCATTCACCTTGGTCGACTCCACGCTCGCAACACCACTGGGCCAGCAGCCATCAAAATACGGCGTGTCCATCACGATGCATTCGGCAACCAAGGGCATCGCGGGCCACAACGACGCCACACTCGGCGTTATCGCCGCCGACAAAGAGTTGATCGACAACATCTGGGCGTACGCCGTGTTGCACGGTGCCACACCATCGCCCTTTGATGCATTGAACGCATTGCGCGGCGTACGCACTCTCGGCGTTCGTCTACGCCAGCAGAGCGAAACCGCACAGCAACTCGCCGAGTGGTTCGCCACGCACCCGGCGGTGGGGCGCGTGAATTATCCCGGGCTCACCACGCACCCACAACATGACCTCGCCAAACGCCAGATGTCGCAGTTCGGGTCACTCATGTCGATAGATCTACGCGGTGGGCTTGATGCCGCGCGAGCGCTGACACAGCGGCTCTCGCTCGTGCGCAACGCCGTGACCTTGGGTGGCCCCGACACGCTCATTTCCCACTCAGCCACCAGCACACACTTGTCGGTGGACCCGGCCATCAAAGCGGCAACGGGCATCAACGATGGACTACTGCGAATCTCGGTGGGCCTTGAGGCCTTCAGCGATGTGCGTGCCGACTTTGCGGCAGCACTCGGCTGAATCAGCAGCGACTAACGCTCTTCTTTGAAGATCACGTGCTTGCGCACGATGGGGTCGTATTTCTTCAGTTCGATGCGCTCACGCGAGTTGACTTTGTTCTTGCGCGTCACGTAGGTGTAGCCCGTGTCGGCGGTGGAACGCAACTTGATGATGGGGCGACGATCTTTGCTCTTGGCTGCCATGTTGCGACTCCTTAGACCTTTTTGCCATCGCGGCGCATCTGTGCGACCACGGATTCGATGCCACGCTTGTCGATGGTACGGATGCCCTTGGCGCTCACGAACAACGTGACCCAGCGCTTCTCGGATGGCAACCAGAAGCGACGCTTGTGAGCATTGACGCGCCACGTGCGCTTGGACTTGATATTGGAGTGCGACACGGAGTGGCCGAACGAAGGCTTCTTGTCGAGCACATCACAACGATTAGGCATTGGGACAGTCTAAGGGGTGTCGACGGCTCGCCGCTACGCTGACAAGCCATGAAGAAGGACATCCACCCCAACTATCAGTTCGTCGTCTTTGAAGACTCAGGCGCCGACTACCGCTTTCTCACCCGCTCCACCGTCAAGACCGACGCTTCCAAAACCATTGCGTGGACCGACGGCAACACCTACCCGCTCGTGCAGCTCGACATCTCGAATGCCAGCCACCCGTTCTACACCGGTCAGATGAAGATCATCGACTCGGCTGGTCGCGTGGAGCGCTTCAACAAGCGTTACGGAGCCCGCAAGAAAGTGGTCAAAAAGGCCGAGCCCAAGACCACCGGTCGCACCAAGAAGTAATTACCGCCGCACGCTGGCTTTGCCGCGTAGCGATGCAAGATCGGTTGCACCAACGAGCGCCATCGTGCGCGTGATGCCTGTGTTGAAATAGTTGACCACCCAGTCGACGCCGAGTTCGCCTGCAGCACCAAGGCCATACAAGTACGGCCGCCCGAACATCACTGCGCGGGCACCCAGTGCGCAGGCTTTCACCACGTCACTGCCCCGCCGTACACCGCTATCGATGAGTACTTCGATGCCGTCGCCAACGGCGTCCATGACGGCAGGCAATAACTCAATGGGTGCCGGCGAGCCGTCGTACTGACGCCCGCCATGGTTGGAAAGCGAAATAGCTTCGACACCTTCGTCGCTCGCCCGCTTGGCGTCCGCCACCGACTGAATGCCCTTAAGCATGATCGGCAAGCCCGATTCGCTGCGGACCCAGTCCAGATCCCGCCACGACAATGATGCATCGAACTGGCTATTGACGTAATCCGACAAGGTGATGGCTGTGGAGCCGTCCACATCACTGCGACCCTGCACGGCCGAAAACGTGATGGGCTCGTGCGTGATGAAATCCAGCGTCCAGCGAGGATGACGAATGCCGTCGATGAACGTATCCAGGCCAATTTTTGGCGGCAGTGAAAATCCGCGCCGAACATCGCGGTCCCGACGGCCGAACACCGCCGTGTCAACAGTGACCATGATCGCTTTGTAGCCAGCGGCTTTGGCGCGCTGCACCAATTCGCGGGAAAGACCACGGTCCTTCCACACGTACAACTGGTACCACAGCGGTCCGTTGGACACTGCTGCCACTTCTTCGATGCTGCGCGTGCCGAGTGTGGACAATGTATACGGGATGCCGTGCTTGGCCGCTACTCGTGCCGCCGCGAGTTCGCCTGCCGAACAGGCGATGCGGGTGAAACCAGTGGGCGCGAATGCATACGGTTGGGCCATGCGTTGACCCAGCACCGAGGTGGACATGTCCACCTTGGACACATCCACCAACACTTGTGGTGAAAGGTGCACGTGGTCGAATGCCGCGGAGTTGTTGGCCATCGACCATTCGGTTTCGGCAGCGCCGTCGAAGTAGTCGAATACACCGCCCGGCAACTGGCGCTTGGCCAGACGACGCACGTCGGCGATATCACCGCACCGTGCCAGGCGACGGCGGCGGCCGTTCCAGTCGAACTTGCGCAGCGATATAACCGAGCGCAGCGTTTTGATCACGCTCATGAGTCTCCCATCGAGTCAAACAGCATTTGCATCTGGGCTGGGTCGGTACGCGGGTTCACCAAGCACATGCGCAACACCGTTTCGCCTTTGTGGGTGGTGGGCACCACGAAGGCCACGCCGTCGTGCAACATGCGATCACTCCACTGCGTGTAATCGGCAGGCGCCCAACCCAGGCGGCGCACCACGATGATGGAGAGCGACGGCTCCACCACGAGCTCCAGATACGTGCTCGCACGCACCATGTCGGCTGCATCACGGGTCACCTGCAGGGTGATCTCCATCGCCTCTTCGTAGGCCTCCGTGCCATGCGTGGCGAGACTGAACCAGAACGGCAATCCACGGGCGCGACGCGTGAGGTGATGCGCCAAGTCGGCGGGGTTGTAGCCCTCGTCAATCACGCTTGCAGCATCCTGAATGAGCACATCCAAATACTCGGCTTTTTGTGTGTGCGCTGCTTTACCGATGCGCACATCGCGATAGATCAATGCGCAACAGTCGTAGGGACCAAACAGCCACTTGTGCGGATCCACGATGTAACTGTCCACCAACTCGATGCCGTCAAACAACCCACGCACACTGCGTGCGCACAAAGCCGCTGCACCGTATGCGCCGTCGACGTGATACCAAATGCCGTGTTGGCGCGCCCATTCACCGATGCCACGCAACTCATCAATTACACCAATGTTGGTGGTGCCGGCGGTCGCCACCACGGCACACACTCGGGCTTTGTCGGCGGCAGCGAGTGCGTCGTATGC
>JBEDEI010000149.1:0-6890 GCA_041175765.1 Actinomycetota bacterium
GACCATGAGCGCGCTGTAGCCGCGTGCATCGCGCAGGTAATTGACGAGATACACGCTCGCTGCCGCGATGAACATGCTGGTGAGAAACGCGGCAGAAATTTGCGAAGTCAATCGTGAGCGAGAGATGTGTGTGAGCGCGCGATGTGAGCGTGCGTGAACCTTGGTGAAGCGTGTGGTCTCCCGCAGAGAGCGTTGGAGCACGTAGGCAACCGGAAGCCACAACAGTGAAATCACGTACAGCCAACGCCACCCCGACTCAACGACATCGGCAAGCGGCAATGCGCCAACGGCGACACCTGCACCAAGGCTGCTGGCGATTGCGACATAGCCGACGGAGCGAGCCCGAGTTTCACTCGACATTTCCTCGGTCACGATTACCAGGATCATTACGTTGATGACCAATGCAAGTGGGCGAGCAACCGCCTGCGAGGCTACGAGCCACGCGAATGTCGGTGCGAGTGCTCCTGCCGCAGCGACGATCGGGGCTGCCCACGCGGCGGCAACCAACACGGTGCGACGACCAGCGCGGTCGGCAAGCAGGGCGATCGGTGGCACGATGAGCACGCCCCAACGAACGATGGCTGCACCAAATCCGATGTCGGCATCAGCGCGACCGAAGTCATCGGCGGCAAACGAAACCGTTTGGGTGAACAGCGTGTTGACGAAAGCAAACGGCATCGAGGCAAGGGCCAGTAAGGCCAATATGCGAAGTTCGCCCTTTGGTTGCACGGCGCGAGCATACTGAGAGTGGTGAAAGTCGAGTCTCCGCGCATCGTCGTGCGCCGCAGTGGGCCGCTCTCGGGTTCGGTACAAGTGCCGGGCGCCAAGAACTCGGTGCTCAAGTTGATGGCTGCCACACTGCTCGCCGAAGGCGACTATGTGCTGACGAATGTTCCGGCCATCACCGATGTGCACACGATGTCAGAGACGCTGGCGGCGCTCGGTGTGACATCAAAGTGGCTGGGGCCCCACGAATTGCAACTCACGAACACCGGCAACATCACCCCCGAAGTTCCCTTCGAAAAATTCGACAAGATGCGCGCCAGCCTGAACGTGTTGGGGCCGTTGCTCTCGCATTACGGGTCTGCACGCATCAACTGGCCTGGCGGTGACGACTTTGGAGGGCGACCAATCAACCTGCATGTCTCTGGTCTGCAAAAAATGGGCGCCACCATCGAGGAGGGCCTGCTCGACATCTATGCATTTGCCGATCGCCTGAAGGGCACGAACATCGAATTGGACATCCCCAGCGTGGGAGCCACGGAGAACTTGTTGACCGCCGCAATTTTTGCCAAGGGTGTGACCGTCATCGACAATGCAGCACGCGAACCCGAAGTGCAGGACTTGTGCAACATGTTGATCGCCATGGGGGCAGACATCGAGGGAATCGGAACCTCGCGACTCATCATTCACGGTGCTGAGCGCGGCTCGCTGAAAAGCACCCGCCATACCGTGGTGCCGGACCGCGTTCAGGCAGCGACGTACATGGCTGCCGTTGCCGTTGCCGGTGGCGATGTTGTCGTACGTTCGGCGCGCACGGAACACATGGAGGAACTCCTCAACTGTTATGCGCGTATGGGTGTGGCCGTTACACCACAGCGTGATGGTGTGCGTGTCACGTCCCATGAAAGATTGCGGGCGATTGATTTCATCACCGAGCCGTACCCGGGTATCGCCACCGACTACAAACCCCTGCTCGTTGCCATGTTGTGTGTCGGGCGAGGAGAAGGATCGGTCACCGAAACCTTGTTTCCTGGGCGGTTCCGTTACATCGAAGAGTTCCGCAGGCTCGGCGCATCGATCGCCATTTATGGCAACAAAGCCACGGTACGAGGTGTGTATGAATTGATTGGATCAGAAGTACGCGTGCCGGATATTCGTGCAGGTGCCGCCCTGGTCGTTGCCGGTTTGGTGGCGCATGGCGAAACGATCGTCCACGACATTCATCACATCGACCGCGGCTATGACGACCTCGTGGGCCGACTCAGTGGTCTTGGCGCTGATGTGACTCGCGTTTGACGCGTTTGGTCGCGCGCCACAACACAACAACGATGACCAAGATCGGCCCGGCGACGAGCAGGATTTCGTCCCAACCACCTTGGTGCGCAATCACGCTCCTATCGTAGAAGGGGTTCGTCGCATCGTGTGATGCCCGTCAACATGAGGTAATCAGTGTCGATAAGAAGTCAAGTGGAAGAGACGATTGAAGTCATTCGTCCGGCGCTGCAAGCCGACGGTGGCGACATCGTGTTGCGCGAAGTGGACGAAACAACGGGTGTCGTCTCGGTCACGTTGGTGGGCGCCTGTGGTACGTGCCCGGCGAGTGATCAAACCCTGAAGGCCGGTATCGAGCGCATCATGCGTGATCGTGTTGATGGTGTTACCGAAGTGGTCGCGATCGCATAGCAATGCCGAGTCGTACCGATGACCCAGCAACTCTGTTTGCCGCTGCGTCACACGGCGACCGCGGTGCGTTGGCGCGACTGCTGTCATTCGTCGAGCGCGGCGGCGATCAAGCACGCGAGGTCGCTCGATTGGCCAGCCCCCACACTGGACGTGGCTATGTCATCGGAGTGACTGGTGCCCCGGGCGCCGGCAAGAGCACGCTGACGTCGGCGCTCATCGGTGTGTTGCGTGCGCGTGGTGCGAGAGTTGGAGTGTTGGCCATTGATCCGTCGTCTCCCTACACGGGCGGGGCGATTCTCGGTGATCGCGTTCGCATGCAGGATCACTCACACGACGACAAGGTTTATATCCGCTCGATGGCCACTCGCGGTCACCTCGGTGGGTTGTCGTTGGCCACGAGCGAAGCCATTCGATTGCTCGATGCCACCGGACATGATTGGGTGATCGTCGAAACGGTTGGTGTTGGTCAGGTGGAAGTGGAGATCGCCGGCAAGGCCGACAGCACGATCGTGGTGGTGAATCCTGGCTGGGGTGACGCGGTGCAGGCCAACAAAGCAGGCTTGCTGGAGATTGCCGATGTGTTTGCCATCAACAAGGCGGACCGCGACGGAGTGGAAGCCACACGTCGCGACCTGCACGCGATGATCGAGCTCACCGAGTTTGCGGTGGATGAGTGGCAGCCGACGATCACCACGACCGTTGCCACCACCGGTCAAGGTGTTGCAGAACTTGTCGATGCCGTATTGGCCCATCGCGAGCGTGCGCGGGAATCCGGCGAGTTGTACCGTCGCCGTGAGCAGCGAAGCCGTGAAGAGTTGCGTGAAATCGTCGAACGCCGTTTGGAACTACGTGCTCGCGAACTCTGCCAAGGATCGCAGTGGGAGGCATTGGAAGCGCAAGTGGTTTCCGGTGCGCGCGACCCATGGTCGGTGGCTGACGAAATGTTGCGCGGAATCTCCGCTTGAAGTTGCGCATGAAAATGACGCTCGGTAGTCGATTACTGGGCAGTCGCGACCCGGACAGCAAACGGGTGATCGTCGCCGGTCTGACGTTGGGTGCGGCCGTTGGCGTAATGGCATTGCCGTTCGGTCTCACGGCGGTTTCTTCGGGGGCGAGTGTGTGGCAGGCGTGTGCGCTTTCGTTGTTTACGTTCACCGGTGCATCGCAGTTCTCGGCGATGAGCGTGGTCGGGGCAGGCGGATCGGTCGGAGCAGCCTTCGGTGGAGCCGCTCTGCTGGCAGTTCGCAACTTCGTGTATGGAGTTGCGTTGGCGAGTCGCATCGGCAATGACGACTCGGGTCAGAAACGTTCGCTTGGTCATCGATTGGTAGCAGCTCATTTTGTGATTGATGAGACCACGGCGATGGCGACCGCAGAGTCGCAACCACGTTTGGTACGACTCGCATTTTGGGTGACTTCCATTTCGCTTTTTGTCTCATGGAATGTCGGCACATTGATCGGTGCGGTTGCAGGGTCGGTACTCGACGCGCAGATGTTGGGGTTGGATGCAGCATTTCCGGCGGCGTTTTTGTCCATGTTGGTGCCGCACTTGCGCACTCGAAGTGGGCGTTTGGCGGCAGTTACTGGTGCCGTCGTGTGCGTGGCGGCCACACCGTTCGTGCCCGTGGGAATTCCGATTCTGATGGCCGTTGTCGGAGTGCTGTTCGGGGTGCGGCGATGAGCGGTATCGCAATCTCTGGCGGGCAGTTGTGGCTACTCGTCGCGTTGCTGTCGGTGGCTGCACTCGGATTGAAAGTGTTGGGCTTCGTCATTGTGGGTGGTCGTGAAACGCCCCCGATGTTGCAACGATGCCTGGCGCTCATTCCCGCCAGTTTGCTGGCTGCACTCATTGCCAAAGACACATTGACAACGGCGCAGGCACTGGCCTTTGATGCTCGTCTGGTTGGTCTTGCGGTCGCCGCAGTGGCGGTGTGGCGAAGGTTGCCGTTTGTCGTCGTCATTGTGTTGGCCACGGTTTCCACCGCCGTAGTGCGCGCCTTGGTGTAGCTGCTGCGCCCGAACTAGTGCGTAGGGGTGTTCGACTCTTCGCACAACGCCGCGAGGCGACGCAAGTTGCCGCGCCAGATGGCCCGCAAGACCAACTTGCCGCCGACGAATGCGCCGAGTGGGCCACCGAGCCACCAGGGAAAACGCAACGACTCTTTCCACTCGAATCGTGTGAGCCGTTCACTCAGCGACGTCAATGTGAATACTCCACTGCCCGTCACGATGCCTTCATGTTCGACACCCATTGCACGTTGTGGTTGCCATTCGGTGATACGCATCTTGTCGGTGAGGCGAATCGGGCCAACCTTGGTCACGCAATCGAAAGTGGTACCGACACCACGTTGCTGATCGCCAACGAAGGTGATGGATTCTGCGTCGGCCATCCAGTCGATGTGCCGTTCGACGGGCTCGACCACTTCCCACACGCGTTGCACGGAGGCGCGAATATCGCGCGAAACCTTGATGCCAGCCACGTGTTTCAGCGTAGGTTGCCGTAGATACTCACGTGGCGCTCTGCATTGTCGTCGAAGGGTGCCTTGTGCCACGACGCATAACGTGCGTGCAAATGCAGGCCTGCCTGAGCGGCGAGTGCATCGAGTGTGAGAGGTGACTGATAGGTGATCTGCCATGGTCGTTGTACGGTTCGACCGTCATCGTGGGTGCTCACGGTCATGCCGTTGATATGTCCGGTGTCGGGTGAAAACGTGCTGGTGGTGCGCACCTGCCACGTGTTGCGTCGTGTGGTCACTTCGCCGTACTGCGGGGCGTCACGGTGGATAATGCATGCATCGATCACCATTCGTCCGTTGGGTGCCAGTCGTGCCGCAGCATTCTGCAGGCAGAGTGCCTGCTGTCGTGAGTCGTCCACATTGAAGAGCGTGTTGTAGGAGCACACGATGAGATCAAATGGTCCTGTTGGTTGATCATGCACCATGTCACCCCGCACTTGGGTGACCAATCCGAGTTCGTCCTTTTCGGTGAGTATCGCCAGCATCTCCGGCGATTCGTCGAGACCGACGACGGAACCAGCATTCGGTGCCAGCGCCGTTGCGAGTGCCAGGGCGATGCGCCCTGTACCGACACCAAGCTCGAGCACGTGTTGCGGATGGTGTTCGCACAGTACGGCCACGACTGCAGCGAGATCATCGGTGTCGCCGTACCAGTCGTCGTAAACATCGGCGAACGCTGCACCGTAGGTGATGGGCCGAGTCATTCAGTCAAGTACATCATGAAAGCGTGACAATGCGTGAACTACAGCGAAGTAGCCTTTGCCACAATGAACGGTAAATACGGCAGTCTGGCGTACCTGGATCATGCCGCGACCACTCCGATGAGGGAGGCTGCAATTACTGCGATGGCACCGTATCTCGCCGACCAATTCGCCAATCCTTCTGGAGGCCATCGCTTTTCCCGTTCTGCGCGCTTGGCAATTGATGAGGCACGAGATGACGTGGCTGAAGTTCTGGGCTGTGCACCCGGCGAAGTGGTGTTTACGAGCGGTGGCACGGAAGGTGATAACGCGGCAATTTTTGGGGCGGTCCGTCGCCACGGCGGAGTCGCGGTGTGCAGTGCTGCCGAGCATCATGCCGTGCTGCATTGTGTGGAACATCTCGGCGGTGAAGTCGTAGCCGTAGATGCTCAGGGAGTGATCGATCTTCAAGCACTCGACCAGACTCTCCATCGCGTGGCATCGCGTGGCGACCGTGTGGCGGTGGTGTCGGTAATGGCGGTGAACAATGAAGTCGGCAGCATCACGCCGATGCGCGATGTGGCACGCATCGTGCGCGGGGCAGCGAAGGGTGCTGTTTTGCATAGTGATGCCGTGCAGGCCGTGTGTTGGTTGGATGTGCGTGACGTGGTGACGGTGACCGACGTGGTGTCATTCTCGGCACACAAATTTGGTGGCCCGAAAGGCATGGGAATCATGGTGGTGAAGGCAGGCACCACACTTGAGCCGCTGATCATGGGTGGTGGCCAAGAACGTGATCGTCGCAGTGGCACCTTGAACGTGGCCGGAATCGTTGCCACCGCAGCAGCACTGCGAGACACTGCGCACGAGCGTGCGCGTCAAGTCGTGCAGACGCAACATCTCAAAGAGTTGTTGATCGACGGCATCGTCGGGCAACTGTCCGATGTGTTGGTGACGGTGCCGGCGAGTGAATCGGTCGCTGGTATTGCGCATCTGTGTATCGCCGACGTGGAAAGCGAGGCACTCTTGTTCTTGTTGGACGAAGCAGGTGTGTGTGCATCCTCGGCCTCTGCATGTGCCAGCGGCGCAATGGAGCCTTCCCATGTCTTGCGGGCGATGGGAGTAGCGCCCCGATACGTGCAAGGCGCACTTCGCCTGAGTCTTGGTCATACGACGAACGAATCCGATGTGCGTTCGGCGATTGCCGCCATCACGGGAAGTGTCAATCGCCTACGTAACTAGCAATAGCCTGTAAACGCATGAAGGTGCTCGTAGCAATGTCTGGCGG
>JBEDEI010000150.1:0-6067 GCA_041175765.1 Actinomycetota bacterium
GGTTCGTAGGCCCGATTCGAACGGGTCGTAGCCGCGCACGAATTGGAAGTACTGCGTGATCAAGAAGGTGAAGCCGAAGAGCGAGAAGAACGCGATGAAAATCGATGAGGTTGCGGCCGTCACACGCATGTCGCGAAAGACGCGCACATCGAGCAGGGGGTGCGCGGTGTTGCGTTCGCGCCAGATGAACGCGGCGAGCAGCACCACTGTGCCGATGAACCCGGCGATGGATTCGGTGCTCGTCCAGCCGCGATGCGGGCCCTCGATGATCGTGTACACCAGCAGTGACACGAAGGCGATGGAAAGAAGGAAACCAGGGATGTCGAGTCGTTCGGCGTTGGGATCCTTCGACTCGGGCACGAACACGGCTTGCAAGAGCAGCGCAACTGCCACAATCGGCACGTTGATGAGGAACACTGAGCCCCACCAGAAGTGTTCCAAGAGGAATCCGCCCGTCACCGGGCCGAACGCCACTGCAGCGCCCGAGACCGCCGACCACACACCGATTGATTTTGCGCGCTCGATCGGGTCGCGAAACACGTCGATGAGAATCGCAAGTGTGCTCGGGAAAACGAGGGCGGCGCCGATTCCCATCAAGCCGCGGCCGATGATCAGTTGCTCGGTGGTGTCGGTAAACGCTGCCCACGCGGAGAACACGCCGAACAGCACCATGCCGATCTGCATCACGATCTTGCGACCAAAGCGATCGCCGAGGCCGCCACAGGCAAGCAGCAGACCGGCGAACACCAGGGCATACGAGTCGACGATCCACTGCAAACCGCTCGTGGTTGCTTCGAGTTCGCGGGCGAGTGTGGGGATCGCCACGTTGATAATGAGGTTGTCCACGACAACGAGAAACACCGAGAGGCTGAGGATGGTGAGAATCCACCAGCGGCGTTTGTGGACTGCAGGGTTGGGGTGCGCGAGAGTGGCGGCTTGGTTCATGTAGACAGTGTCTAGTCGCTGAACTTGATAGTGTCAAGTCGTGCCACCGAACCTCAAGGATCGCGTGATTTCCGCCGCCGTTCGGTACATCGCCGATTCTGGGCCCGACGGCTTGTCGTTTCGCCAGATTGCTGCAGATGCGGGGGTGAGTCATCAGGCTCCGTATCACCATTTTGGTGATCGAAGCGCGATTTTTACCGAGATTGCACAGCGCGGGTTTCAGAAGTTCACGGAGATAATGTCTGCCCCGGCTACGGCCGACGATGACGCAGATCTCGCGGTGCGAATGTGCGAGCGATATGTGGAGTTCGCGCTCGACAACAAGGGCTACTTCCGTGTGATGTTTCGCTCCGATTTGTGCCATATGGACCAATCGCCCGACACACAACGGGCTGCTGATGATGCATTTGACACGCTCGTTCGTGCCGTTGAAGAGCTTCTCGGACCGAATGCTTCGGTCAACGACGTGCGCGTGCAAGCAACGCTGATGTGGTCGGTAGCCCACGGTTTGGCAACGTTGCTGATTGACGGGCCACTGGAGCACAAGATCGGCAAGGTGAGCGATCGCCGCGCATTGGTGCGTTCCGTCGCCCAGCGTGCCCACCAGGGTTTTTAACTTCGTTGGAAGAAGTGTGGGTTACGACGCGAGTGCGCCGGAGAACACCTGCCACGCGAGCAACGACTTGGCAACAAAACTCAACACGATGTAGGTGCGCTCACCGCGTAGGTAGTCGGCCCATTTGCCCTTGCCGCGATATTGCAGGTATTGCACGAGTGCAAAACAATTGAAGAAGATGAAGAGCGAGACCACGATTCCGTAAACGAAGCCGGGAACTGTCGTATCGGCTGGCCCTTTGGGCGAAAGCGTGTTGACTGCGATGGCGATCCAGGGAACCGCCCCGGCAATGCATCCAAACCAAAAGGGGAGAAGGTCACCGTTGCCAGGCGTGGTGTATCGCTCCTGCAACCAGCCGAACAAAATCATGCTGGCGTTCACACCAAAGATGGCAAAGAGCGCGATGTAGTCGGAAACACCATTTAGTTGCAAGATGATCACGATCATGATCGACGACGACAATGAGTACTCCACCCAGCGATACACATTGATGTGACGCTGGAGTCCTGCGACGTAACGGGGAAAGCCGAGTGGTGAGGCGACGAGGAAGTGAAAGAACGCAGACAGCGCCATGAACGCTGCAACCATGTAGCCGATGTTGAGATTCAGCAAGTTGATCGGTTGGGAGAAGTTGTTGGTGCCGGGGGCTTCGGTCAGGTAGGTGGCCCGAACGGGGAGTGATGCATCATTGGCGAGCAACAAAATCGCCATGAACGATACAAAATGCAAAATGCCGGCAGAAATGTTGAGTTTGCGCAATCGGAGAAAAGACTGTTCCATACGTAATAGTTTGCTCCGTAACTAGTTCGCGGAGCGTGATGCGAGCAGTGCGAGTTCATACGCAACGCCGGTGGTGAGTTGGTCCCCGTCGGGGCACTGTTCGGCAATGGGCGCGCCCATAGTCATCCCGGCTCGCGTGGCTGCAGCGCGTGAGGCCGCATTTGTATCCGCAATCACTGCCCGAAGTGTGACGGCATCACCTAGTCGTGGCATGTGTGTTGCCAAGATGCGAATTGCAGCAGTCGCTGCACCATGACCGCGACCCCATGGCGCCACCCAGTAGCCGATGGTTGCGACACCATCACGAATGTGGTGGACACCTGCTACGCCGACAGGTTCATTCGATGCGGCATGCACGATGGCGAACGCAGTCAGCTCGCCAGCCTTGTCGCGAATGAATGATTCGGCGTGGGCCTGTGTGTACGGGCGTGGCACGGTTGTCCAACGCTGTATTTCGGCATCTTGACAAGCCCGGTCAATCCACTCGGCGTCACTCGCTTGCAGTGCACGTAAACGATGCGAGAGAAGATCAAAGTACACCTGCACGATTGCGGTGTCGTCGGTGATGGTCTCACCTGCGCGCGTCCAGTATTCACTGTGGCTGGCGCGAAAGTCGGCGGCAGTCAGATCGCCTTCTGCTTCAGCGAGGGCAAACTCATCGGGGACATTGCCGAATCGTGTGATGACTACTCGCGTAACCATCAGCGTTGCGACGTGGGAGCCGTCGTTGCCGGTCATGGCGAGACATTCGCCGACGTATTCAACTGGTTCGCCTTCGCGGTCGTAGTCGCTCAGCAGACCGGCAGTCGCACGTTTGTGGCCATTGACCACGAAGTTGATGAGGCGTCCGCGACTCTCGCCGGGAGTGCCGAATTCAATACTGCGGAGGCCGTCAACGACAGGGAAGGACATGTTGTTGACGTCGTCTGACGACCTCCGCGAGCACGAGCTCTTACTTGCTAAACAAGCTGACGAGGTCGTCGCTAATGACTGGGCCGAAGTCGCCACCGTTGGCAACCAAGGCAAAGAGGAATAGTGCGGCACCAGCCATCGACAAGTTCTTGAAGAAAGCAATAGTTTCGGTTTGCTTTGCTTGTGGGTCGGTTTGTGTCCAGAAGTCGTGCATCTTCAGCGCCATCACGATGAGAGCGACGGCGAGGGCGATAGCACCAAGGTCGGCGTAGATGCCGATCACCATTGAGATACCACCAATCAACAGCACAATTCCCGACAGGAGCACCGCTGCTTTTGCTGCGGGCACCTTCTTGAACTGGGCGTAACCAGTCATTGCCTGACTCTTGGTGAAGTGGTTGATTCCACTCAAGATGAAAATGAGTGCAAAAAGCACTCGGCCGATGATCATGACAATATTCATGTGATTTCTCCTTGTGTTGGTGCCTGACACTCAGGCATGCCTGAGCATACACTACGATAGTTGCGTGCGCAACTATCGGCTGGAGAGCTGTTCATGTCCAAGTGGTTGAGCACGCATGAGTTGCGCGCCTGGCGTGGTTTCGTACTGAACGCTCGCACTGTGCTGAGCGACATCGAAGCTGATTTGACGGAGTTTGGTATCGATGGTGGGGACTATCAACTATTGGCAATGTTGTCAGAAGCGCCAGAACATCGCGTGAAGTTATGTGACCTTGCAAGTCAGTTGAGACTGTCTCGAAGCGGGCTGACCCGACGAATGCAGGGGGTGGTGAAAAAAGGCTTTGTCCAGCGTGTGGAACACGCATCAGATGGACGCTCGGCATATGCCGAGCTGACATCCAAGGGTTGGAAGTTCGTGCAACGAGTTGCACCGCATCATGTACGAAGCGTTCGCAGTCGTTTCGTGAACCGCCTGAGCAAGAGAGAACTCTCGGCGTTGGCGTCTGCCTTCGAAAAACTCGGGCGGCATCGTTAGCGTGGTCGGAATGCCCGACCTGCAGATGTTCCCTCCCGATCCCGATTTCATCAAGATTCATACGCGTCGTTACGAAGTTCGTGCGTTTCACATGGCCGATGACCGGCTGATGCTGCGTGGGGTGGTGGTGGATGAGAAGCCCGTGGGTTTATATATCGAACATGATCCTGACCCGCTCTGGATGCACCACATGGTGCTCGATCTGGAGATTCACTTTCCCTCGCTGGTCATTGAGCGTGCCAATGTGACGTTTCACGAGCACCCACATTTGTCGTGCACCAATATCGTCGACCACTACAAAAAACTCGAGGGCATGTCGATTACCCGTGGCTTTAATGGCAAAGTCAGGGAACTCTTTGCTGGGCCGCGTGGCTGCACCCACACCACTGCACTGTTGCAAGCAATGGCACCGGTGGCAGTGCAGAGCATGTGGTCGATGCGTGTCGCATCGGCGCGACGACGCGGCGTCTCGATAGAACAACTTGGCGAAGGTCCACAAACTGCCAGCCCTGTCAATACGTGTCACTTGTGGGAAGAAAGTGGTGAGTTGGCCACCGCCGTGCGTGCCGGAGAAACCATCGAAGTGCCACTGTCGATTACTAAACGATTGCGATCGCTTGGTTTGTCAGATGACGTATGGCGCGAGTAGCGCAGCCACGCACGCCACGCCGTTTGGCGATGGCATCTGGTGTGCTCTTTTTTGCCAACGGCGCAATCTACGGTAATTGGATTCCGCGATTGCCGGAGATCAAAGATCGGCTTGAAGTCACCAACTCTGGTCTCGGGGTCGCACTGCTGGGTGGCGGCATCGGTGGGTTGGTTGGTTCGTTGGTTGTCGGGGCGATCATGTCGCGATGGGGAAGCCGTCGCTTGGCGCTCTCGACGTTGTATGTATTGCCAGCGGCAATGGTGTTCGTGGCGTTCGTAGGCGAACCATGGATGTTCTTGCTGGTGCTGTCAGTGATCGGCATCTTTGATGTGTGCGCTGATGTGGCGGTGAATGCGCAAGGTGTGATTGCGCAGGAACAACTCGGGCGATCGATTATGAATCGACTACACGGATTGTGGAGTTTGGGTTTTGCCACTGGAACATTGGTTGGCTCAGTGTGTGCGGGGTTGCAGGTAGACCTGCGAGTGCAAGTCATCGTGGTTGCCGGTCTCACCGTGGTGGCGGTACAGCGAAGTGCCCAATGGCTTGAGCCAACGGATTCCACGCATCACACCGACGACGACCGACCCGACTCTCGTCGTCACTTGGGTTTCGTGGCAGTGGTGATTGCAGGACTGGCGGCAGGCGCCAGAGCACTCGAAGGAATCCCCAACGAGTGGGGTGCACTACTCATGCGTGATGTGTTCGGCAGTGGGTCGTGGGCAGGCTTCGGTACTGCAGCCTTCGGTATCGGAATGTTGCTTGGTCGATTTTCTGGTGATCATGTGCAAGAACGAATCGGCGCAGGACGAATGTTTCAGATTGCGACGGCGTTGATTGTTGTCGGATTGGTTTCCGTCGTAGTCACTTCATTGTCGTGGATTGCGCTCGTGGGGTTGTTCCTCTCGGGCGTGGGGCAGTCGGTAATTTTCCCGCGTTTGTATTTGTTGGCTGCACGAGTTCCAGGGATGAGTGCAGGTGCGGGGCTCGGGGCGCTGATGGTGGGCTTACGAATTGGGGGGATGGCAACAACGCTCGCCATGGGTGCACTCGCTGATGCATTTGATGTGCGTTGGGCGCTTGCCGTCGTGTCGCTTGTGGCATTCTCGTTGCTCGTGGCAGCGAATGCCGCATTCTCGCGTCGCGTTGCCGTGTAGTACCGTTCGAA
>JBEDEI010000151.1:0-3292 GCA_041175765.1 Actinomycetota bacterium
TTTCGTACACGTTGTACCGCATGCGTTTCGTCGACGACGCTGGCAACCAGCGCCAAACCGTGGGTGTCATCGGGGCACTTGAAGTAGCCGACGAGGGTGCTGGCTCGGTACTACCTCACGAACGCACCACGCCCAAGGCAAAAACCGATCGTCTCGATCTCACCCGCGCCACTCGTGCCAACCTGTCCCCCGTGTGGGGACTGTCATTGCGTGAACAACTGACGGACGCACTCATTGCCCCCGGTCAACTGATGGGCGAGTTCACCGATCCGCAGGGTGTCACTCATCGCGTTGAACGCGTGGACGACCCGATGCGAATGCGATCCATTACTTCGCTCGTCTCTTCGGCCCCCGTGTTGATCGCTGATGGACATCACCGCTATGCAATTGCCCGCACGTACCGCGACGAAATGCGCGGCACCCCCCTTGCAGCAGCAGCGAGCACCACGATGACCTACGTCGGCGAATTGGTGGAGCAGCAGTTGAGTATCGCGGCGATTCATCGTCTTTATCGCGACATCACGAGCGAAACATTGCGCACGGTGCTGTCGGCACATTTCATACTCACCCCAGTTGATGGCCCGATTGGGGCACACCTCATTGCACAAATGTCTGCCCGCGGCTCGTTGTGTTTGGTGGACCAATCACAGAACGCCTGGTGGCTCACCCCGAAAGCCGACGCGTTCGTCGGTTTACGCGACCTCGATAGCGACCGCCTCGAGGCAAGTCTGCGCAGCACGACCCACGAAGTGGCCTACCAGCATGGATACCACGAGGTGATTGCCATGCTTACTGCTCAACACGCACAGGCCGCGGTGTTCATTCGCCCGACGAGCATCTCAGAAATTCGCCGTACCGCCGACGAGAAACTGCTCATGCCGCCAAAGTCCACGTTCTTCACCCCAAAGTTGCGTACAGGCCTGGTGATACGACCACTCGACGTGGCCTAGATCTTTTTCTCGCGCAGCACTTTGGTGCGCTCACCCAGCACACGAAAGAGCGTATCGCGGCGCGCCGATTTGGTGCCCGTTGCAATGTGTTCGGCGAGCAACTCTGTGACGCTTTGCGTTCGTGCGCCCACGCGAAAGAATCTTCGACGCACGTGCCCGAGCGCCACCACCTCGTCACCCACTTTGATGACGGGCAAATCCATGTTGAGGGCCACCACCGGAACAACGACACGACGCCCACCGACCAGGGTGGCGACATCAAAAGTGGTGGCTCGTTGATGACGATCTATAACCCGCACTGTCGGCTGTGCGACGAGCCGCCCTCGCACGACGGCGATGTTGGTGGAATCGTGATTCTGCGGTTTAGCCCCACGGGCGATGCGCGCAACTCGTTGTGGCACGAGAACCTCCTTGAACGCCGTCACGACAACGGCTACCAAGGTGTGTGCACGTCACCTACAAATGAGAAATTTTTGTGGCACCTAGGTGCCGCTAATTGCCGAGCGTCGCCAAGCGTTGTGCGGCATCGAAGTACTTCGCATCGCTCTGCACAACCTTGCTGAAGAAACGCTTGGCCGACACGGCATCTCCCGCACGGTCGTGTAGATCGCCCAGCACGTACCACTCCATAAGGTGGTGTGGCTGCACCTGGCGCGGGTCGGCCCCATGGGTCATCATCCGTATGGCGGTTTGCACGTCACCACGATCGGCGTACGACATCGCAGCCGATACGCGACCTTCCGCCATGATCATCGGGTGTGGTGAAGCTTCCTTCAACTCACTCCACAATTCGTCTACCAACTGGTAGCGCTTGAGCGCTCGGTAACAGTCGATGAGCACCGGAAGATTGGTCATATCGCTGCGGTCACTACCACGCGCAAACTCCAGATGCTCGGCGGCATTCTTCCAGCGTTGAGCTCGATACTCCAGCCGACCTGCCAACACACGAACATCTGCGATCAACCACAAATCTTCGAGCACTGGGCTCAACACCGACAGGGCCTCGCGATATCGCTCGGCGTCATATGCCACCAATGCGCGTGACAGTTGCGCGCTGACCGACTCATAGCGACGATCGCCTACTGCACGGCGAACTTCACCAGCCAATGGTTCTTGTAGAGCTGGCGGCGTTGGAAACATCGGTCCGTCTTCACGGCGCGGCGCACGTGACTTACTACGTGGTGCATCTCGTGAAGCACGTTTCGAGCCATCAAACCTTGGTTTACGCACGGAACCTTCATCGATGACTCGCTCTTCGCGATCTGGGCGATCACCGAACGGCTTGTCTTTGCCGTACTTGCGCGGACCTTTGCGGGCGAACACCTCAGAGCGACGGCGCTGTGCTTCGGTTTGTGGAACATCGTCACGGTCGCGGCGCGGTCCGCGATCATCACGGTCGCGGCGCGGGCCACGGTCATCACGGTCGCGACGCGGTCCGCGGTCCGGGCGATCACCACGCGGCTTCCAATCGCGACGCGGGCCACCACTACCTTCACGGCGCGGGCCACCACGCTTTTCTCGAGGCTTCCAATCCCGTGGCCCATCACCGCGAGCGGGACGCTTCTTGCGTCGATCGTCGTCGTCTCGTGTCGGCTTTTCTTCTGGTGGCATGACTTGACAACGCTACGGCGAGATGTGCATCGACATGGCGATTCTCTCCTCGCCTCGCATAGTGAGATCACACCAACATGAGAAAATTCACCCAGAAACGCAAAAAACCCCCGCTTTCGCGGGGGTTTCTCACTTGAGAAATCTGGCGGCAACCTACTCTCCCAGGGGGTCTACCCCCAAGTACCATTGGCGCGTTCAGGCTTAACTTCCGTGTTCGGGATGGGAACGGGTGTGTCCCCGACGCTATGGCCACCAGAAACTTTTTGTCCGGCCAGTGATCGAATCAACGATCGCCTGGTTGAAGACTTCAGAGTAAGCACGAGCACAATCCAAGCCCTCGGCCGATTAGTACCGGTCAGCTCCGCGCGTCGCCGCGCTTCCACTTCCGGCCTATCAACGTGGTGGTCTCGCCACGGGCCTTACTGCGTTAACCGCATGGGAACTCTTATCTTGGGACGGGTTTCACACTTAGATGCTTTCAGCGTTTATCCCTTCCGTAGGTGGCTAACCAGCCATGCACCTGGCGGTACAACTGGCACACTAGAGCTGCGTCCGTCTCGGTCCTCTCGTACTAAAGACAGCATTCCTCAAAGTTCCTTCGGATGTAGAAGATAGGGACCGAACTGTCTCACGACGTTCTGAACCCAGCTCGCGTACCGCTTTAATGGGCGAACAGCCCAACCCTTGGGACCTGCTTCAGCCCCAGGATGCGATGAGCCGACATCGAGGTG
>JBEDEI010000152.1:0-4212 GCA_041175765.1 Actinomycetota bacterium
TCAATGACGACCAATTACAACTAAAGGACTGGATTCATCAGTTCGCGGTGGACACGATTCGCCCCGCTGCCCACGAGTGGGATGAGCGCGAAGAATTCCCCTGGCCCATCGTGCAAGAGGCCGCAAAGATCGGTCTCTACGGTCTCGACTTCATCATGAATGCAATGAGCGATGCGAGTGGCCTCACACTGCCGGTGGCGATTGAAGAAATCTTCTGGGGTGATGCCGGCATCGGCATGGCGATTATGGGTTCGGGTCTGGCTGCAGCAGGAATCTCCGGCAACGGCACACCAGAACAAGTAATGGAGTGGGTGCCGCAGTGCTACGGCACGCCTGACGACGTGAAGATCGGCGCGTTCTGCGTGAGCGAACCCGATGCCGGCAGCGACGTGAGCTCACTACGCACGCGCGCGGTGTACGACGAAGCGAAGGACGAGTGGGTGCTGAACGGCACGAAGGCGTGGATCACCAACGGCGGCATCGCCAACGTGCACGTGGTGGTCGCCGCGGTCGACCCCGAGTTGAAGGGTCGCGGTCAGGCGTCGTTCGTGGTGCCGCCCGGAACCAAGGGCTTGAGTCAGGGTCAGAAGTATCTGAAGCACGGCATCAAGGCATCGCACACCGCCGAAGTGGTGCTCGACGACGTGCGCGTGCCAGGGCGCTGCTTGCTCGGCGGCAAAGAAAAGTTGGACGCCAAGTTGGTTCGTGCCCGTGAGCGTGGCAAGACCGGTGAAGCACAACCGGCGATGAAGACGTTCGAGGCAACACGCCCGGCTGTGGGTGCGCAGGCACTTGGCATTGCACGTGCGGCGTACGAATACGCGCTCGACTACGCGAAAGAGCGCAAGGCGTTCGGCAAGCCGATCATCATGCACCAAGCGATCGCGTTCAAACTCGCAAACATGATTACGCGCATCGATGCATCACGCCTACTCATCTGGCGCGCTGCCTGGTTGGCCAAAAACGGTGGCTTCACGAACGGCGAAGGCTCGATGAGCAAGTACTACGCGTCAGAAACCGCCGTACGAGTGACCGAAGATGCGATTCAAATCTTGGGTGGCTACGGCTACACACGTGAGTATCCAGTCGAACGCTGGCACCGCGACGCAAAGATTCACACCATTTTCGAGGGAACTTCCGAGATCCAACAACTCGTAATCGCCCGCGCCATCAGCGGGATGCGGGTGGAGTAATCGGCCTGCTGGCTATGGCACCGAGAAGTACTACTTTTTCAAGTCGACAATTTCTGACACTTGCATCACCGGTGCAATGTTCGTGTAGTTCGCCACATCGACCATCACATCACCAGTGAGTGGCGAGGTCATCGCCGTATTGAACGCATCCATCGAGTCGAACGTCATGTGCACTGCCGCAACATAGGGGCCGTTGACGCCTCTTTCCACCATGGTGCTCGTAGGGCTCCATGCTTTTTGCGCCAGTGGCACATGGGTGGAGTGGTAGTAGTCGTGGTTGAAGGTGCTGCCTTCGCCTGACGGATAGAACACGCTGACTCGAATCATGTTGATGACCGTAGCAGCACGTACGCTTTCGTCGTGGCTAGTCGACTGACTGACGACGAGCGTCAGGCACTTCGCGCTCGATACCGCGCCGAGCGCGACAAACGATTGCGTACGGATGGCAACAACCAGTATTTGGAAGCAACCGGGCGATACGCCAATTTGCTTGATGACCCCTACACACCTGTCGTGCCACGGGCACCTTTGCACACCGATGTGCACGTGCTGGTGATTGGTGCGGGTTTCGGCGGGCTGGTGATTGGTGCGCGCCTCAAGCAGGCGGGTATCAGCGATGTGCGCCTCGTCGACAAAGCCGGTGACGTGGGTGGCGTGTGGTACTGGAATCGCTACCCGGGTGCGATGTGCGATACCGCGGCGATGGTGTATCTACCACTGCTTGAAGAAACGGGTACCGTGCCCTCGGCAAAATATGTAGCCGCTCCCGAAATTCATGCCCATGCGCGACGCATTGCCGACACGTTTGGTTTGCGTCGTGATGCGTTGTTCTCTACCGGTGTTCAGTCAGTTATGTGGGACGAATCGCTCTCGCGCTACATCGTGTGCACCGATCGTGGCGACGTGCTGCGCGCCAAGTATGTGTGCACGAGCACGGGGCCATTGCATCTGCCCAAACTTCCCGGCATTCCGGGCATTCACTCGTTTGCGGGGCATGCGTTCCACACCAGTCGCTGGGACTACGCCTACACGGGTGGCGATGCCAGCGGTGCGCCGATGACAGGATTGGCCGACAAGCGCGTCGGCATCATCGGCACTGGTGCGACGGCCGTGCAATGCATTCCGCATCTGTCGCGCTCGGCAGGAGAGTTGTTCGTGTTTCAGCGAACGCCATCGTCAATTGATGTGCGCAACAACCACGAGATTGATCCGCAGTGGTTTGGTGGGCTCGAAACTGGCTGGCAGCGCAAGTGGATGATGAATTTCACCGTGCTGCAAACGCTGGGCTTCGCCGAAGAAGATTTGGTGAAGGATGGTTGGACCGATATCTCGATTCGCATTCGTGACCGCATGGTCGAGCTCGTGAAAGAAGGCAGAACGGTCGGACCAGAAACGTTGCTGAAGGCCTACGAAGACTCCGACGACGAAAAGATGAACGAAGTTCGCGCTCGTGTAGATGCAATCATCGGTGACAAGCGCACCGCTGCAGCACTCAAGCCGTGGTACCGCCAGTTGTGTAAACGGCCGTGTTTCCACGACGAGTATCTGCAGTCATTCAACAATCCCAATACGCATCTCGTTGACACCGACGGCAAAGGCGTGGAGCGCATCGACGAACACGGGGCATGGGTACAAGGTGTGCACTATCCGCTCGACTGCCTGATTATCGCCTCCGGGTTTGAAGTTGGCACCAGTTACACGCGACGCAGTGGGTTCGACATAACTGGTCGTGGTGGTCTGGCGTTGTCTGACTACTGGGCCAACGGCATGCGCAGCCTGCACGGCATCCATGTGCGGGAGTTCCCGAACTTGTTCGTTATCGGTTTCACACAAGGTGCAAACCAAATCGCCAACGTGCCACAAAACTACGTGGAAAATGGCTTGGCGATTGCCGACATCGTCGCTTACGCCGAGGCAAACGGCATGCGCGAAGTGGAGCCGACACAGACAGCACAAGATGACTGGCTCACCTTCATCACGAGTAATCAACGAGGCCTGCGCGGCAACCCGGATTGCACGCCCGGCTACTACAACAACGAAGGCCAACCAATCTCCCAAAGCGACATGTTCAACGGCAGCGGACACCCGGGTGGCCCCGTCGCGTTCTTTGAGTTTCTCGATGCGTGGCGTCAAACAGGCGAGTTCGCTGGCCTGTCATTTCACTGATGACACCGCGTACTGCCGCCGAGTTGGCGAAGTTCATCGACCACACGCTGCTTGCGCCTGAAGCGACGCGTGATGAGGTGTTGGCAACGTGTCGTGATGCGGTGGCGTGGCGAGTTGCCGCGGTGTGCATCTCGCCGTCGTGGTTACCGCTGCCTACTGACCTGATGGGTAACGACGTTCGCGTGTGCACCGTGGTGGGGTTTCCATCTGGTGCACATTCATCGGCGATGAAAGCCGCCGAAGCAGCCGAGGCGGTTCGCAATGGTGCTGATGAAATTGACATGGTGGTGAACCTTGGGTTGGTGCGCGCGGGTGATTGGCGCAGTGTCGAAGCGGATGTTCGTGCGGTGCGCAGTGCCATCGATACGGCCATGAGCGGCCGAGTGCTGAAAGTGATCTGCGAGTCGGCGGCACTCAGCGACAATGAGTTGCGCAATACGTGTCGTGCCGCGGTGGCTGGTGGTGCCGACTACGTGAAGACGAGCACGGGCTTTCATAAAGCAGGTGGGGCAGCCGAGCGTGCGGTGGCGATCATGCGCGAGGTGGTCGGCGACGGTGTTGGCGTGAAGGCGAGTGGCGGCATTCGCACGACAGCGGCAGCATTGGCGATGATTGCTGCGGGCGCCACACGCATTGGTGCGTCAGCAACTCAAGAGATTTTGGCGGGGATGTCGCGGTAACTGTAGAGCTAGCGCGTCGTGGTGTCCGCAGCGTCAATTGCAGAGAGCACCGATCGCAGCACTTCACCAGCGCGAACAGCCGAACGTTTGCCAACGGCAATGACTTCTTCACCCGAAAGTGGTGTTGGTGAGATTCCGGCTGCCAAGTTGGTCGGCAAAGACAACGCGAGCAC
>JBEDEI010000153.1:0-2587 GCA_041175765.1 Actinomycetota bacterium
AATGAAGGCAGACGCCCGCCGCCGTGTGGTGGACAAGGTTGCTGCTGCCGTCATGCTGCAGGCCTTCATTGACCATCGTCGCCACCAGCGAAACGACCAATCATCGTGACCTCGACGCCCCCACCTGATGCCGATACCGATGCCGCCGATACGCGCCCATGGACTCAGGACCCGTGGGACCAACTTCGTGATGATGAGCCGACGGATGTCGATGGAATGATCCCCGACTTGCGTCAATACTCGCGACCGATTCTGGTGGGTTTGGCAACCATTGCGTTGGTGTTCATTGGCTGGGCTGGTTGGCAGGTACGCAACCTGGCATCCCAAGCCAGTGTCGATGACCTCACCAGTGCGCCATCGGGCAATGAAGTAGTCGAAGTTGAGGTGGTGTTTCCGGAGGGGTTCACCGTTCGTCAGATCATGAGCCGCCTAGAACGTGATGCGCCCGGGCTGTCGGTGGCAGATCTGGAAGCGGCACTCGCGGCGAATTCGTTGCCGGCTCCGTTCCGTCCGGAGGGAATCACCTCGTACGAGGGTTTGTTGTTTCCTGCGTTGTACCGCGTTGCTTCGTACGAAACCGAGGCCGACGTGTTGTCGCGCATGATCGAGGAGTTGCGCGCCCGTGTTCTGGCCAACGACATCGAGGCAGCGGCGCAACGGCTTGGGCGAACGCCGTACGAGCTCATCATCATTGCATCGCTCATCGAAAAAGAGGTCAAGATTGCCGAGGAACGTGCCCTCGTATCGCGGGTGATCCACAATCGGTTGGCGATGGAGATGGAGCTGCAAATTGATGCGGCGTTGTACTACAACGCTCCCGAAGGTGCGACATTCGCCGACCTCAAGGCCGCTGACACCGCCTACAACGTGTATCTCCGCAAGGGTTTGCCGCCCACACCGATTGCCAGTCCTGGTGAGGCGGCGCTGATTGCGGCGATGAACCCGGCCGAGAATCCGGCAAAGGACGACCCGCTATGCACGGTGCGCAACAAAAAAGAAAAAGCCGACGAGTGCAGGCTGCTGTTCTACGTATTGTCCGATGCTGAAGGTCGCCACGCGTTCTCCACGACGTACCGCCTTCATGAACTGAACGTGGCTGCGGCAGCAGCAGCGGGAATCTTGCCATGAGCAGTGGTGCAACGGTGAATGCGCGCACACAGGTGGCTGCGGTCATCGGCAGCCCGGTGCGGCACAGTTTGTCACCGGTCATACACAACGCCGCTTTTGCAGCGCACGGCGACAACTGGGTATACGAAGCCTTTGATGTAGTGCCCGAACATGCAGTAGCAGCAATCGATGCCATGCGTATCTTGGGTATCGCCGGCATGTCGATCACGATGCCGCACAAAGAGTTGGTGATGGCCGCCCTCGACGAAGTACATCCGACGGCGGCGATGGTGCGAGCGGTCAACACGGTCATGCGAGTTGGTGATCGTCTGGTTGGCCACAACACGGATGGTGTCGGTTGTGTCGATGCGCTACGTGCGGCACAAGCCGATCTCACCAGCGTGGCGGTGCTGGGCGCCGGGGCTACTGCGCGCGCAGTGATTGCAGCGTTGGTGCACGAGGGGGCGCAGGTGGCGGTGGCGAATCGGTCAGCGACTCGACAATCCGATGCCGTTGCCCTCGGTAACGCGGTGCGTGCGAACTCCACGGTGGCCATCGGCCTGCATGACGCAGCGCAGTGCGCCACGATCATCAACACCACGCCGCAGGGGATGGCCGGCGTGGCGCAGGATTCCACACCGTTGGAAGCCGAGTCGCTTGCTGCGCATCACACCGTGTTGGATGCCGTGTACCACCCCTTGGAGACCGTGTTCTTGCGTCAAGCGCGTGCACGCGGTGCGCGCATCGTTGATGGCGTCAGCATGTTGTGTGCCCAAGCCGCACGCCAGCAGGAGTTGTGGCTCGGACGCTTGCCCGATGTTGCGCTCATGCGTCGGGCTGCTCTCGAAGAGCTTGCCAAATCACAACAGTAGAATTCGGTTGCATGTTGCGTTACCTGACCGCTGGTGAAAGTCATGGTCAGGCGTTGGTGGTCATCGTCGAGGGTTTGCCCTCCAATATGCCCGTGGTCGTCGCCGACATCGCCGACGAGTTGGCACGGCGTCGCTTGGGTTTTGGTCGTGGACCGCGCCAGAAATTCGAGCAGGACGAAATCGAACTCATCGGCGGCATCCGCCATGGCCGTACTCTCGGCTCGCCGGTTGCGATTGTGATCAAAAACAGCGAATGGTTTCGTAGCGATGTGTGGCACGAAGAGATGTCGCCACACCCGGGTGCCACCAAGAAGCCACTGACGCAGCCTCGTCCGGGCCATGCCGATCTGGTGGGAATGCAGAAGTACGACTTTGTGGATGCCCGCGATGTACTGGAGCGGGCGAGTGCGCGCGAAACCAGCGCTCGTGTCGTTGCTGGCGCGCTTGCCAAGTTGCTGTTGAAGCACATTGGTGTGGAGATCGTGTCGCACGTGACGGCGATGGGTTCGGTCGCGAATGCATCGCCGCAGCGACCAGGACCTGGGGACACCCCAATCATCGACGAGTCACCGGTGCGTTGCTTCGACAAAACGGTCGAGGCACAGATG
>JBEDEI010000154.1:0-5840 GCA_041175765.1 Actinomycetota bacterium
CCTGTAAGTTCACGAATTGACCGTCTTCGTCGCGTGCCAGTAACACACCTGCTTCTTCGAATGATTCGCGAATCGCTGCCACCCAGTAGGCCAGCCCACCGTTCGGTACGCGGAGTAGTTCGCTTGCTTGCGCATCGGTGAGGCCATCACATAGATCGTCGAGCTCTGCAGCACCGTCGATGTCGTCCACCCGACCACCAGGAAACACATACATCCCACTGGCAAATGCGGCGGCGGTTGTGCGCTGCATCATGAACACCTCGATGTCGTGTGGCGCATCACGCAACAACATCACCGTGGATGCCGGGCGAAGTGGCACGGCCGCAAGATCACTGGTTTCCCGTGAACCGGTCATTAGTTGCGCGGCGAACGCATCTCGCGATAGTCACGCGCTGCGCCCTCCAGTGGCTCCACATCGAGTGTCACGCCGTCAATTGCGGACACGCGTAGAGGCTGCCCGCTCACGATTGGCGTGGCCCTATTGGTTCGCGCCCGCCAGCGCGCACCGCGCACCAAGGCTTCGCCCTCGGGTGAGATATCCGTTGCAGCAACACCATCAGAACCAATCAGCCATTCGCGACCGATTGTCGGTGTGGCAAATCTGGTGCGCACCATCGACGGCATGCCCACGATGAACGCCAACGCCATTGAGGCAATTCCGGCAATCAAGGTCAGCCACGAAATACGCAGTGTCGATTCTTGGACGGACCCGTACAACGTGAATGAGGCAACGACGAACAAGGTCATACCCACCGCCGTCCACACCCGTGGGATGCCGACCTGTACATCAACGGCAAGCGCTATAACTGCAACTATGAGGAGCACGAGACCGAATGGCTGGACGGGAAGTTCGGCAAGCCCGAAGCTGCCCAGCAGGGTGGACACTGCGCCAACGAAGCCGGCAATACCAATCCCCGCGGTATAGAACTCGAATACCAGCAACGCCAAGCCGAATGCAAAGAGCAGGTAGGCCAACGCCGCGCTCGCCGAGGTGTGCATGAGTTGTTCGAGGGTGCCGAGTTTGAAGAATCGCGTTGTGGCTGCTTCGCGGGTCACCGCACCGTCCTCGCCCACCACTTCCACCACGGTGTCGAGTGTCTTGCCTTTCACGCTGAGGCCGTCGAGCGCAAACAACATGTTTCGTAGAACGGGCACACCTTCATCAGCGATATCCAGCTTCAATACCCCCTGCTCCCTTGCTTGGCTCGTGCCGAGCGTGCCGCTGCGCAGCACTGCAGTTGCATCACCCAGCGACAATGGGGTTTCGCTGACCACGATCGGCAGACCCGTTCGACCAACTTTTGCATTTGGTGCCATAGCCGTCACGTCTGCGACCGCAAGCAGCCACGTGGACCAACCCAATGCTTCGGCTCCACTTGGCCCAACCCATACGCCGATTGGTATTGATGAGTCGCGTATTGCCACCAAGAGCTCACGCATTCGCACTTCGTTCACAACCGCACCTTGTGAGTTCACCTGCAGCACCAATGCTTGCGCACCGTTTGCCGAAGAGCGCTCGAGTGCGCGCTCAATGCCCCGCGCTACGACACCATCAATCAGACCGCTGACTTCGAACACATCTACTTTGGCGAGTGACTCTGCATCTATGGTCGAGTCTGAAGTGCTAGTCGGCATCATGCCGGCACCAAACAGCGTGGCAAGACTGAGAGCAAGTGCGAAGAACATGACGCATCAACGGTAGCCACGTCACGAGATAACCTTGCCTCCGTGCACATTTTGGTGGCCACAGATGCCCAGTACATCCTTGACGACATCATCGCCGCACTCGGCACCCCGGACACTTCGTTCACCGTGTGCCGCGATGGTCGCGATGTGACTGCTGCCGTCACACAGCGCACGCCGGATGTTGCTGTGCTTGATCTCCAAGTTGGTTCCATGGGCGCAATGGCAGTCACGATGAACCTTCGACTCGACGAGAGTGGCGGACGTTTGCCGCACATACCCGTCGTCATGTTGCTCGACCGCTTGGCCGACGTGCATTTGGCGCGCCGAAGTGGTGCCGAAGGTTGGTTGGTGAAACCCATGGATTCCCTGCGCCTGCGCCGGGCAGTCAAGGAAGTATGCGCCGGTGGTGTCTGGCATGAGTCGACGCCACCAGCGATGCAAAACGTGTAGCCACTCAACTTGCCGCCGTTAGGCTGTGCAACGAATTACGGGGATTAGCGCAGCTTGGCTAGCGCGCCACGTTCGGGACGTGGAGGTCGGGAGTTCAAATCTCCCATCCCCGACCACAACTTGTGAATCGTGATGAAGAATCACGCACCAAGTGATGCGATGACAATCTCAGCGATTTGCAGTGCGTTGAGTGCTGCACCCTTGCGAAGATTGTCATTCGACACGAAAAGCACCAGCCCACGGTTGCCGTCGACCGATTGATCTTGACGAATTCGCCCAACATAAGACGGATCCTTTCCAGCAGCCAACAATGGCGTAGGAATGTCCACCACCGCTACGCCCGGTGCTACCGACAAGATTTTGTGTGCCTCTTCTGGGGTGATGGCACGTGCGAACTCTGCGTGGAGCGAGAGTGAGTGTCCGGTAAACACTGGCACACGCACGCAGGTGCCGGACACTTTCAGATTTGGAATGTGCAGAATTTTTCGTGTTTCGTTGCGCAACTTCTTTTCTTCATCAGTTTCCAATTGACCATCGTCCACCATCGAACCCGCAAACGGAAGCACGTTGAACGCAATAGTGCGTGCAAACTTGCTCGGTGCAGGAAACGAGACCGAGTCACCGTCGTAGGTAAGTCGGTCAACACCCTGAGTGGAGGAGACTTGCGTTTGCAACTCGGCGACGCCTTCTACGCCGCCACCACTTACTGCTTGGTAGGTGCTGGCCGTCAATCGCACCAGAGTGGCCGCATCGTGCAACGGCTTGAGTGCCGGCATCGCCGCCATGGTGGTGCAGTTCGGATTGGAAATGATTCCCTTCTTTGCAAGTGCAATGTCCTGCGGGTTCACCTCCGACACCACGAGTGGAACTTCGGGATCCATCCGCCAGCATGAGGAATTGTCGACAACGACCACACCTGCTGCTGCAAACTTCGGAGCCAACGCACGCGAGGTGGTGGCCCCAGCAGAGAAGATGGCAACATCCAAACCTGATGGATCCGCCGTTGCGGCATCTTCCACGGTGATGTGGCGTCCACCAAAATCAATCGTGGTTCCGGCTGATCGAGCAGAGGCAAAGAATCGCAATTCGTTGTGGGGAAAATTGCGCTCAAGAAGCAGCGAGCGCATCACGTTGCCCACCATTCCGGTGGCGCCGACTACGCCGATGTTGGGTTTTCTCGTGTTTGGCACCTTGTCAGGCTAACCGCGCAACAAGCCACCAATGGCTGGGGTGTACGCGCCGAACAGTAAGGCGTCGCACGCCCTCGGCTGACACTTTCACACGACGCCGTGGCGAGTGAATGACCGTAACGTCACGCAGTTGCGAGCCAATTAAATCCAATCCGATGGACGCCAACACATCATCGGGGCTCAATCGATTGGCTTGCCAACCCAGTCGGGTGAGTGAACGCACTCGCGCCATGTATTTCGCCACCTTTGGTGTTCGCCACAACAAGCGCACCAACCCGCCGAGCGGAACCAGTGCGGCATCAAGCGGAGTCCACGTACGAAAGTTGAGTGCCACGAGACCACCGCGTTTTGTCACGCGCAGAGCCTCACCAACGAGTGCACGCGCATCGTCGGCACCGCAGTGTTGCAGCGTGATGTAGGAGAATGCAAAGTCAACCGAAGCCGATTCGATTCCGAGCGAATGGCTGTCTTCAACGTGCACGGTACGCAAGGCAGTGGGCACACCGTGATGGAAGACGGTTTCACGGCAGCGCTCCAAGAATGCCGCGTCCACATCCGCGGCATACACCAACTGGAAGCGTTTGGTGAACCCGGCAGTCATCCGCCCAATACCACTGCCGATCTCCACCATGGTGAGCTGCTGGGTGGCGTGTTCAGCAAAACCAAAAATCTTCAGATACCGCTGTACCTCGTTGTCGCCACTCTGGGTAAAGGAGGCAAGAGAAACGTTTCCAGTCTTGTTGTCAAAAACCCAGCCCGTACTGCGTACTGCTTCGTCGGCAGTCAATGATTCAGTTCGCAGGCCAGCGCTTCGCCACGGCACACCTTGCGGTCGACGCAACCGCTCGACGACACGGTGCAGCAGGGACATCAATTACTTGCGTTCAGGTAATGGTGCAGAGTAGTTGTCGCCACTATCCAGCCCGAAGGCCGTGTGCAACGCTTGCACGGCCCGTTGCATCATGCTGGCGCGCACGACGACCGATACACGAATCGTCGAAGTAGAAATCATCTCGATGTTCACGTCATTGTCGGCCAGCACACGGAACATCTTGGCGGCAACACCTGGGCTTGTTTTCATGCCGGCACCGACCAACGACACTTTTGCGATGTCGTCATCGTGGGTCACGCCACCTGCGTTAATCTGCTTGGCGAGTCGGGCCACGATCGGCTCGGCCGTTGCCACATCTGCCTTGGGCACGGTGAAGGAAATGTCGGTGGTGCCGGCAGTCGAAGTATTTTGCACGATCATGTCGACGTTGACATTCGCAGTTGCGAGTGCTTCAAAGATGTCGGCGGAGACACCAGGGCGGTCCGGAACACCCAAAACAGTGATCTTGGATTCACTGGCGTCCTGCACTACGCCCGAGATGACTGGTTCTTCCATGTTCTTCATCCTTTCGTGATGACGACCGACTACCCATGTACCTTCTTCCCATGTGAAGCTTGACCGCACATGAATTGGTACATCGTGATTGCGAGCAAACTCCACTGAGCGCAAGGCCAGAACCTTGCTGCCAGCTCCTGCCATCTCCAACATTTCGTCAAACTGCAGAACGGCAACTTTACGAGCCTGCGGTACGACACGTGGGTCTGCCGTGAATACGCCCGTCACATCGGTATAGATTTCGCAAGAATCAGCCTTGAGGGCGGCGGCCAGCGCAACTGCCGTGGTGTCGCTACCACCACGACCAAGAGTGGTGATCTCCTTTGCGGTGCTGATGCCTTGGAAGCCAGCGACTACTGCCACCTTGTTGTCGGCAATTGCTGCTCGAACGCGATCACCTTTTACTTCCAAAATCTTCGCCTTGGTGTGCACCGTGTCGGTAATGATGCCCACTTGGCTTCCCGTGAAGCTCACTGCGGCAACTCCTACGTCATGCAAAGCCATGCACAACAACGCCATGCTGATGCGCTCGCCCGTCGTCAACAGCATGTCCATTTCGCGACTTGGTGGATGGGCGGAAACTTGATGGGCCAATTGCATGAGATTGTCCGTGGCTTTACCCATCGCCGATACGACAACCACAAGGTCGTGACCAGCAGCCCGAGTGGCCGCGATGTGCCGTGCCACATTGCGCATTCGCTCGGGGTCGGCCACCGAAGTGCCGCCGTATTTTTGCACGATAAGCGCCATGACAAAACAACGCTATCCGCGAACGATATGGCAGTAGGTAGCATTTCGTGTTCATGGGTACCTCAAAGCGTGAACGCCAAAAACAAAACCGTGATGCTCGTCGAGGCCAAGTTGCCCGACGCGAACAACAAACCAAGGTTCGCAAACGTGGAGTCCAGATTGGCGTAGTGATACTCCTGATTGTCTCGCTGGTGGGTTTCGTTTTTGTCACCGGCGACAACACGAGTACCGAGACCATCGACGAGGCACCCGTTGTCGATACCGAAACCCAGACCGATGACGCTGCCGAACCAACGGACACACCCAGCCCGTTCGTTTACGGCACTAGCGAGTGCCCACCGGCCGACGGGAGCGCCCAACAGCAGCGCGAATTCACC
>JBEDEI010000155.1:0-6102 GCA_041175765.1 Actinomycetota bacterium
AGGCCACGGGATGTTGTGCAACGGGAAACTTGCCGCGAGTTGCCACCTCATTATCGGTTCGTAAGTCGACTACCGTCCGAACACCCCGGCGCACGACGGTGTGGGCGTCGGCACTCGTCAATCGATAGAGACCATCGGCGCGATACAACGTTCGCCACCGTGTTTCGCGACCATCGTGCACGGGATAACCACCCAAGTCACGAAAGTTGTGCACCGCAAAGAGGGGAACTATGCGCCGATCATCACCGACCATCGAGGCAAGATCAAGCGCCGACATCACCATGTACGGTAGCGAATCACGGGCTATTCATACCGACTAACGAGTGACATCCTTGTGAACGGTCACCAAATTCTCTCGCACGCAACGCAAACAGTACGCTCGCTACATGGCTGTGTACCAAACAAACTCCGTCGGAATTGTGGGCTCGGGAATCATGGCTGCGGGCATCGCCGAAGTTTCCGCACGGGCAGGGTTGCGGGCGGTCTTGCGCGCACGAAGCCAAGATTCACTCAATGCTGCACTGAAGCAAATTACCAGTGGGCTCAATCGACAGGTCGAAAAGGGCAAACTCGACACCGCCGAACGAGACCGCATTCTCAGCAACATCACCACTACGACCGAACTGGCTGGCTTGGCTGACTGTGACATCGTCATCGAATCCGTAATCGAGGATCTTGCGACAAAACAAGAACTCTTCCGCCAACTTGATGTGACCATCAAGCCAACGGCACTATTGGCCACCAATACCAGCACGCTCTCCGTGGTGGACATGGCAAAGGTGACGAGTCGACCCGACCAAGTATGCGGCATTCACTTCTTCAATCCTGCAACGGTCCTGCCACTCGTGGAAATTGTCCGCCCGATCACTGCCAGCGAAGACACCATCACACGCGCTTCGGCATTCGTGACCACCATCGGCAAGGAAGGTGTGCACGTGCTCGATCGTGCAGGCTTTATCGTCAATGCTCTGCTCTTTCCGTATCTCAATAACGCCATTCGAATGCTGGAGGCAGGAACCGCATCGATGGAAGACATTGATACTGCGATGAAAGGTGGCTGCAACTTCCCGATGGGCCCGTTTGCATTGCTCGACTTGGTTGGCCTCGATACGTCGCTTTCTATTCTCGAAACACTGCACGCATCGTTTGCCGACGACAATTTTGCACCGCGTCCGATGCTGCGTGACCTCGTTGCCGAAGGTCGATTGGGTCGCAAGACCAAGGCCGGTTTCTACGTCTACTAGAAGTGGTCCACACGAATCACGCTGGGGCGACCTCGCACTCTTGCGTGCAACCTCTGGTTGGGACCGCACTCCCCAACCGGTTGCCGACTGTGATTTCGCATGGCCAAATCTCAACGACTGGCCGACGCACGATGACCTCATTGGTCAGGGTGCCGATCTGGCGCCAGCCACCATCATTGATGGCTACCGCAATGGGCTCTTTGCCATGGAACGCGCAGCAGATGATCCGGTGTTGTTCTGGTGGTCACCTGCGGAACGTTGTGTGATTCCGCTCGACAAAATCCGCATCACTCGCTCGATGCGAAGCAGTGCACGTCGTTATCACGTGCGTGTCAATACGTGCTTCGAGCGCGTGATGCTGGGTTGCGCTGCCCGCGGCAACAGCGACAATGTTTGGATCACGCCACGGTTCATCGAGCAATACACCACGCTCCATCAGATGGGTTGGGCACACAGCATCGAAACTTTCAATGATGACGGTGTGTTGGTTGGTGGTTTGTATGGGGTGCGAATCAACAAATTTTTTGCGGGTGAATCGATGTTTCATCTTTCGCGTGACGCGTCAAAGGTGGCGCTCATGGCGCTCGTTGACATCATGCGTTCAGCACGCATGACACTGCTCGACGCCCAGTGGCCCACACCTCACCTGACGAGCCTCGGGGGTACGGCGATTCCACGTCGCGACTACCTCGCACGACTTGCTACTGCAATCACCCCTTAGCCTTGTTTTTGTGACCGAAACGAGTCGCCGACGCGACGAGCCCTGGCTCATGCGTACATACTCCGGGCATTCATCTGCCGAAGCATCCAACGAGCTGTACCGCACCAATTTGGCCAAGGGTCAAACGGGGCTCTCCATTGCATTCGACTTGCCAACCCAAACGGGATACGACCCTGACCATGTCTTGGCCCGTGGTGAAGTTGGAAAAGTTGGTGTCCCCGTAGTCCACTTGGGTCACATGCGCAAACTCATGCGTGATATCCCGCCCGGGACGATGAACACCTCCATGACGATCAATGCAACGGCAGCCTGGCTGCTTGCGCTCTACGTAGCGAATGCGGCAGAGCAAAATGTGCCGAGCACGGACCTGCGTGGCACCACTCAGAACGACGTACTCAAGGAATATCTGTCACGCGGCACCTTCATCTTTCCACCGCTGGCATCACGACGAGTCATCGTGGACATGATCGCCTGGGCTCACAAGCACGCACCGAAGTGGAACCCGATGAATGTGTGTTCCTACCACCTACAAGAAGTTGGTGCAACTCCCGTACAAGAAGTTGCCTTCGCACTTGCCAATGCCGTTGACGTTCTCGACGCTGTGCGCGACAGCAAGCAGGTTGACGCTGAGGCATTTCCTGCGGTGTTCTCGTCGATGTCATTCTTCGTCAATGCCGGAATCCGCTTCATCGAAGAAACCTGCAAACTTCGGGCAATGGGAGAGCTTTGGGAAACGATTGGGCGTGAGCGCTACGGAATCACCGACCCGCGGGCATTGCGATTTCGATATGGAGTCCAAGTCAACTCACTTGGGTTGACCGAAGCACAGCCAGAAAACAACGTGCAGCGAATCGTGCTGGAGATGCTCGGGGTCACACTTTCCAAGCGGGCGCGGGCGCGCAGCGTTCAACTACCGGCTTGGAACGAAGCACTCGGTTTGCCGCGTCCATGGGACCAGCAATGGTCGCTGCGAATGCAGCAAGTGCTGGCTTTCGAAACCGACCTGCTCGAGTACGACGACATTCTCGATGGATCGCACGTAGTGGAACGCCTCACCCGCGAGATCCGCGACGGAGCAAAAGCCGAACTCGATGAAATCCTGGCACTCGGTGGTGCCTACGCCGCTGTCGACGAGTTAAAGCGTCGACTTGTCGCATCCATGGCGCAACGCACTCGCCGCATCGAAAGTGGTGAGCAAACAGTGATTGGTGTGAACTCCCATACCGAGACCGCCACATCGCCACTCGGTGGAAACGACAACATCTTGCGTGTTGATCCCACGGTCGAAGCGTCGCACATCGACGATGTTCAACACTGGCGCACTAGTCGTGACTCCCAAGCAGTGGCTGTCGCACTTCGAGATCTGCGCGCGGCCGCTGAGGGCGACCGCAACATCATGGAAGCCTCGATCACACTCGCCCGTGCTGGTGGCACTACCGGTGAGTGGGCGTCAACGTTGCGCGAAGTATTCGGTGAATACCGCGCCCCAACGGGGGTGGGTGGTGTCGCTGCACCACGCGGCGAGCAACTGGCTGGTGTTGCGCAACGCTCGAGTGCTCTCACTGGCGGACCACCTCGATTACTCGTGGCAAAACCCGGTCTTGATGGGCACTCGAGTGGGGCCGAACAAATTGCGATTGCGGCACGTGACGCGGGCATGGAAGTGGTGTACGGCGGTATTCGCTTGACACCGAAACAAATCGCTGAATCAGCCCGCGACGAAGACCCCGATGTGGTTGGGCTTTCCATTCTCTCGGGATCCCATCAAGCGTTGGTTCCCGATGTGATTCAGGAACTGAAGTCACTCGGCGTCAACGTACCCGTGATCGTTGGTGGAATCATTCCCGATGACGACCGTGCCGAGTTGCTCTCCGCAGGTGTGGCAGCGGTCTACACCCCGAAGGACTATGCGATTGCCCAAATCATGTCGGACATCGTCGACATCGTCGAACGACATCGCGCGACACAGAACTAGCGGCAGACTCCCAACAATCAGGGAAGCATCGTCGTGGACGGTGCGACCGGCACGAACCCCGTGGCTGGTGGCATCACCAATTCGTCACCAGCCTCGACGCGATCTGGGTTGGTGATGTCGTTCAGCGCCATGAGCGCCTGCATATCCACTTGAAAGTTTTGTGCGATCCCGAACAGTGTGTCACCTCGTTGCACCACATATGTCACCGGTGGCTGATAAACGGTGGTGGTAGTCGTGGTCGTGGTCGTTTCAATCACTACGGGGACTTCCTCGACGCCGGAAATGTTTCGCTGGGCAAAAAAGAAGGCCAGAAGCCCACTGATGATGGTGACAGCAAGCAGAGACCACTGCAATCGACCTCGAAGAAACATCTCATTTATCCTAAGAGCATCAAGCGCAGTCGGTTGTAACGAGCCACGATGATGCAGGGAAGATTCAGTCCCAGTCCGATTGCTACATTCGCCGCAAGCCACCAACTTCGACTCCATATCAGCGCGATGGGAACACCGAGGAGCAACGTAAGGTGTACACGTTCTGCACGAAGGGACTCCGCTGCAAATCTGCTGCGACCTCCCTCGGCCCACCGTGGAAGCCGTCGTTTGCTGATTCCACCAAACCAGGTACCTGCCTCGGGTAGTCGATCTTTCCACAGCCGCACCAGTGTCATTCGCTCATAACGCTCTTTGGTTTCCCACGAACGCAACCTGGTGATTCGACCAGGTGAGTGGAACGTTTGCCAGTCACGCCGGGCAAACATGACGCCAACTACAACCCCAGCCACCGCCCACCAAACAATGGTTACCAACAGAGCCGTCATTTCGTCAGCCGAAACTCGCCGAGACTAGCGACGTGCATCCATGAACATGCCGCGCAACGCTTGATAGTTCTCGATGCAGTGCCCGGCACCAAGCACCACTGCCTCGAGAGGTTGCGGCGAAAGTTGCACGGGAACCTTGGTCTCGTACTGCAAACGCTCCGGCAACCCACGCAACAATGCGCCACCACCCACCAGGTAGATCCCCCGCGTGAGCAAATCTTGTGCCAACTCAGGCGGTGTCTGTCCCAGACACTCTTTCACCGAATCGATCATTCGCGTGACGACCTCATCCAAAGCCTCACGAATTTCGGCTGCTGTCAACACCACCGTCTTTGGCAAACCAGTGACCAAATCTCGCCCTTTCACTTCGGCATCCCGATCTGTGGGCAGTGGCTGTGCACTACCGATCTGCATCTTGATTTCTTCGGCCGTTCGCTCACCAATCGCCAAACCGTGTTCTTTGCGAACCCATCCTTGGATTGCTTCGTCCATGGTGAAGCCGCCGACTCGTTCTGCGCGCAATGTGACGATTCCGCCCAAACTGATCACCGCGGTTTCAGTGGTACCACCACCGATGTCGACCACCATGTTTGCCACCGCATCCTCAATTGGTAAATCTGCACCGATGGCTGCAGCCATCGGCTGTTCCAACAACTGCGCATCTGCGGCTCCGGCACGGCGCGTGGCCTCGGTGACGGCACGCCGCTCCACTTCGGTGATTGCAGAAGGTACGCAGATCAACACCTTTGGCCGAGCAAATCGCGAAACGCCAGCCCGCTTCAACAACAAACGAATCATCTGTTCCGTCGTTTCGAAGTCGGTAATGGCACCACCACGCAACGGACGCACCGCGACGATGAAACTGGGCGTGCGGCCAATCATGTCCCATGCCTCATGACCCGTTGCCAGCACCTCGTTCGTGCGGCGATTCTTGGCAATCACCGTCGGCTCATTCATGATGATGCCTTCGCCCTGTTTGTACACCAGGGTGTTTGCCGTACCCAGATCTATCGCAAGGTCACGTGCCACGATTAACGCTCCTGTCGTTGATCACGCGCTATACGAATCTGTTCGCGAAGATGCCCGCGTGAGTCGTCGGAGAGTGCTGCAAGGTGACGTCGAAACTGTGCGGCACCATCCACGGGTTTGGCGCGTCGGCTGTCGGTGGCAACCAGGTAGGCAAGCGCCGCAGCGGATGCCACTGAAATTGCGGCAAACAGCAAACTCGCAACCGACGTGGCAGCAATCATTGCGCAACCTTACTGCTATCAGTCGGTACCGCATTGACAGCCACAGGTGCAACGGCATTCGTCCCCCAGTCGCTCCCGGTTGACCACTCTTCCTT
>JBEDEI010000156.1:0-6371 GCA_041175765.1 Actinomycetota bacterium
GTGCCGAGTTTCACCAGTTTCCTGATTCGCACGGTGGCGTGGCGAATACCGCTTGCACCGAATGGCAACCTGTCGAAATTTCTGCAAGATCTCGGTGTGATTGGTGAAAACGGGATTCAAATCTTGGAAACTTCCGCAGCAGTGCAGTTGGCGATTGTGTACAACTATCTCGGTTTCATGATTTTGCCGCTGTACGTGGCGTTCGATCGCATAGATGTGCGACTACGTGAAGCAAGCAAAGATCTTGGGGCCGGACGCTTCGCCACCTTTTTTGGCGTGACGTTGCCACTTGCCGGGCCGGGCATCGCCGCTGGTGTCTTGCTCACGTTCATTCCGATGTGCGGTGACTACGTGACGGCCACGGTGTTGGGTGGGGCCAAAGGCAACATGATTGGCGCGATGATTGCCTCGCAATTCAGCGGCGCCCAAAACTGGCCACTCGGCGCAGCCATGGCGGTGCTCATGATTGGTGCCGTGTTGTTGGTGTTGGTGCTTGGTGCCGCGGTGGTGTGGCTGTTCCCACGATTGTTGCGGTTGCTCGAGCCACTCAACGAAACGTGGCGGCGCGTGCGCGCCGGGCGATCGCGTGCGCACGGTGAAGCGCCGCCCAAGCGCTGGGCATTGGCCGACGGTGCATTGCATCGCGCTTTGGGCGTGTGGACCAGCTTGGTGCTCGTCTTTTTGTTCATTCCCGTCGGGCTTGTCTTTCTGCATTCGTTCAACCGTGGAAATTCGTTCACCATCTTTGCCAACGCAGTATCGACGAAGTGGTGGGGCGAGTTGTTCGATGGGGCAGTGTTGCTCGCATCAGCCGTTCGATTCGGTGTGCTCATTGCAGTGGCAGTGGTGGCTCGTCGCCTGTTGAAGCGTCGGGCACAATTCGGCGGTGGCTATGCCTCGTGGGTCGTGCCCAGCGGCTTTGCCCTGGCGCTCGTCGTCAACGGACTGATTACGGATTGGTATGCCAACGTGTTCGACTTTCCTGGTATCGGCGATGCGATTCGCAACTCCTTCATTGCCGCGTTCGGGGCAACGGTCATCGCAGTAATTCTCGGTGGCACAGCGGGTGTGGCGTTGGCTCGCCGCCCCGGTAAGTGGACATCGGCATTCATGGTGCTGGTGTTTCTCATTTTGGTGACGCCAGAAATCATGGATGCCATTGCGCTCGCCACGTGGTTTCCACGCATTCAAGACACGCCAGTGATCGGCTATCTGTTCACCGAAGGTTGGGGGCCGTTCAATGGCGGCATTCACAAATTGTGGGTCGGACAATCGTTGTATGCCTCTGCGGTGGTCACGCTCATCGTGCGTGCGCGACTTGCCGGTTTGGACGAGTCGCTCGAGCAGGCGGCAGCCGACCTTGGCGCACCGCCGGCGCGCGCATTCCGCCAGATCACCTTGCCACTCATCGCTTCGGCGATGATCGCGGGTGGTCTGCTCTCATTTGCGTTGTGTTTGGACAACGCAGTGATCTCCACGCTCATCAGCGAGGCCGGCTCGACCACCTTCCCCGTTGCGCTGCTCGGTGCCACACGTAGCACCATCAAACCGTTCTGGGGTGTGGGGGCAATCAGTTTGTTCGTGGTGACCATGGCATCACTGTGGTTCCTCGTGGTGATTCTGCGTCGCGGTGGTGCCTCGGCCGGCAACATTGCTGCAACGTTGACCGGCAATTAACTCGTGAAACGAGTTGCCGTCGGGCCCGCGCATGCGCCCGAATGGATCCGCCAAGCCGTGCGCGCCGGAGGATGCGAAGTAGTGGAGTACGCGCAAGCCGAGGGTTTGGTGTGGGGTGATGCGCGTGGTGCCGACGCATTCGGCGAAGTGATGCGCGAACACCAACACTTTGCGTGGGTACAGCTGCCATTTGCCGGAATCGAAAATTACGTTCCGCATCTCGACAATCGCCGTGTGTGGACGAGTGGCAAGGGTGTGTATGCCGAGCCGGTTGCCGAATTGTGCATGGCATTTCTGCTCGGGGGTCTGCGACATGTCATTGGGTATTCACGAGTGAATGAGTGGACCGTGGATCACGGGCGCTATTTGCTCGGTGGCAACATCGTGATCGTGGGCGGGGGCGGTATCACCACCTCGCTCGTGCGTATGTTGCACGGTTTCAACACGCACATCACGGTGGTGCGTCGGCATCCGCAGGCGATGGACGGTGTCGCAAAGGTGGTCGGCCCGAGCGAACTTCACGCGCTGTTGCCTGGTGCTGACGCCGTCGTGTTGGCATGTGCGTTGACCCCCGAGACGAAGGGGCTCATTGCCGCAGGCGAGCTTGCGATGATGAAGAACGATGCATGGCTCGTGAACGTGGGTCGTGGTGGTTTGATCGTGACCGACGACTTGGTGGTGGCGTTGCGCGAGGGAAACATCGGCGGTGCCGCGCTTGATGTAACCGATCCCGAGCCACTACCCAAGGAACATCCGCTGTGGGCATTGGACAATTGTTTGATCACACCGCACATCGGCAACACGCGAGCCATGGCGGTGCCGTTGTTGACAGAACGCATCACCACCAACTGTCGATTGTTTGCCGATGGCAAGCCACTCGTCGGTGTGGTGGATGTTGCGCTCGGCTACTGAGCCCAGCCCTCACCGCAATAGCGTGAGAGCGGACATATGAGTGACCATTACGCAACACTTGGCGTAGCGCGCACTGCATCACTCGCCGACATTCGTCGTGCATACCGTGCCCGAATGCGCTCAGCGCACCCCGATTCTCGCGGGAACACTGCTGCCCGTGGCAGTGCAGCAGGCAGCAGCAGTGATGTAACACGAATCGCCGAAGCCTGGAGCGTGTTGTCGTCACCGGCGCGACGTGCGGCTTACGACATGCAACTGGCAACCGGTTCAGCGGCAGGAATCCGTGAGGCTGGCGCCGCCGGGGATGTGCCGCGCATGGCACACGGTCGCGTGATTGACCCTGATATTGATCGCGTGTATGCACCCGCTCGATTCCCGTGGCGGTTCGTATTGATTGTGATTGGGATCGGTTCGCTCATTCTGGTGGTCTTGCACATCATGGGCGACCCGATGCCACGGCGGGGAATTGACGGCCTCATCAGCGCGGGTTCATGTGTGGATTTCGACGAACTTGGTGCCGCATTCGAAGTGCCGTGCGATGGGCCGTACACCGCGGTGGTGCGCGAACTGGTGCCGTTCGATGCGCCGTGCGACAGTGACACCACGCAAGCGCGTGACCGCCAGGGCATGGGCACCGTGTGTATCGAGCCGTAATGGTTCGTGCGTCACCGGGGTGCAACGCCCGCTAGCCTCACCGAGCAACAAGGGCGATTAGCTCAGTCGGAAGAGCGCTACGTTCACATCGTAGAAGTCGTGGGATCGAGGCCCGCATCGCCCACTCGAAGCGTAAGGTTGCGTACTCTGTACCCCGTGGTGCGAAGTTGCGAAAAGCTCGGTTGTAACGAACCTGCTGAGGTCGCCTTCGGTATCGACCGCGTGGCGTGCGTGGTGTGGTTGGAAACCTACGACGAAGACGAGCCTCGTCACCTCAACCGTTTGTGTGATGACCACGCGGCACGCCTGACCCTGCCACGCGGCTGGTCGTTCGATGATCGTCGCGACAGCTCGCCACGGTTGTTTGCGCGACCCAGAGTGACGACTGCGGCAAAAGTGCCGACCAAAATTACGCCGCTGCGCACGGCCAAAGAATCTGCAGTACCAAGTGGGCGCGCGAGTGAGCCGACACGAGAGCCAGCGAGCAAGCCGGCGGCCAAGACGCCGCGTAAGTCGTCGTCAAAGACCGGTTCGATACCTCGTCGCACCGCCCGCGATGGTTCGCAACCGCTGAAGCGCACGAGCGGCCCCGGATTGTTCGACCCGACGATTCCGATGAATTCACCCACATTGGATGCCACACGCGAACGTCTCTTCGCGGCTGTGCCAAGTGAGGCTGCGTTGGACGAGGCCGTGGTGAATGAGGCAGCAACGATCGAGGCCGTCACACCTGCGTACGCCCCAAAGTTTGATCGCACCAGCGATGTGGGCGGCGCGCTGAAGGCGGGTGGCCGGTTGTTGAGCCGAGCGTTCTCGAGCCAAACCAAACCCATCGAGCGTCCAACACCGCAGCACGACACCGATGCTCTGCCGCAGGGCGACCATTTGGACGACTTCAATCAAGGCGACCACATCGACTGAGTCGATGAAGTGATAGTGCCAGTTTCTTCAGCGACGCTGCACTAAAACGACACGCAACAACATGCATCTCGAAGCCAGCCTGCACACGCCAGCCTCGCCCCAACAGGTGCTTGGTTTCGTGGATGCACTCGACAACTATCCGCAGTGGATGTCGCTCGTGCACTCGGCGGTGCGTGTTGCTGACGCAACGACGCCGACGTGGTTGGTGGAATTGCGCGCCAAAGTGGGGCCGTTTGCGCGCTCCAAGCGTTTGCGCATGGAGCGCACGACGTACGACATTGTTGGCGTTGCCGCTGCAAGTACGGGTGGTGTGGGGCGCATCGTGTTTGAACGCCGCGAGAACGACGGCCGCCAGCACGCCGCCTGGCGGCTAGAGGTAATTGTTACTGCTGCAGGCGATGGTGCCACCAACTTGGTGATGCATCTGCACTATGACGGCAAATTGTTCGTTTCGGTGGTGGAGGCAATCTTGCAACAGAATATTGACGCGGGTCGCAGCAAACTCGGTGAACTGCTTGCGCGTTAAACGTTGCGTCGAGCAGTGAGCACCACCGGCTGACCAGCAGCGAGCTGACCACAGGCCGCGTCGATGTCGGTGCCACGATTGCGCCGCACGGTGGCATTCACACCGCGGTCGCTAAGTCGATCGGCGAAGCGACGCACACCAGCCATGTCTGTGCCGCGAGTGGCAAACCCCGGTGTGGGGTTCAGCGGGATGAGGTTTACGTGTGCGGTGGGCTTTAGTGACAATGCAAGTTTGGCTAGTTCGCTGGCGTCGCGTGCGGTGTCGTTGACGCCTGCGATCAACGCCCACTCAAAACTGATACGACGATTCTTTTCACGCAGGTAGTCGCGACAGGCAGTCATCAGTTCGCTAATGGGGTAGCGCTTGTTAATGGGTACCAGGTCATTGCGCAAGTCGTCGCGGGCGGCGTGGAGCGACACGGCCAAGTTCACCGGCAGTGGGCGAGTGGACAACGTGCGTATGCCGGGCACCACGCCCACCGTCGACACCGTGATGTGTCGTGCGGAAATGCCGATGTCGCCGTGAATACGTTCAATGGCACCCCACACGGCAGGTTCGTTGGCGAGTGGTTCGCCCATCCCCATGAACACGATGTTGGCCACGCGTTGCTTGCGCTTTTTTGCGTGGCGCGCCGCGGACACCACTTGTTCCACAATTTCGCCGACAGTGAGATGACGGTTGAAGCCTGCTTGACCAGTGGCGCAGAACCCACACGCCATGGCACAGCCAGCCTGCGTGCTTACGCACACCGTGACGCGATCGGCGTAGTGCATGAGCACCGTTTCGATCGGGTGGTGTCCGTCAGCGAGTTGCCACAAGAACTTGATGGTGTCACCTTTGTCGCTCACGCTCTCGCGCACGAGCACCAAACTGGTGGGCAGTGAGTCATTCAGTTTTTGGCGAAGTGCCGCCGACAACGTGGTGATCTCGTCGACTTGCTGGAATTGTTCGTACAGCCCCGACCACATTTGTTGAATGCGATAGGCAGGCTCGCCAGCCATTACCTCTGCGAGTTGTTCGCGAGTGGCGTCGTAAAGATTCACGCCTTCAAGTGTGGCGCAGCCAAACGCTCGTAGTCGCGCATGCGGGCGCGCAACACATCAAGCGAGGCGGTCCAGAAGTCTTCTTTGGTCACATCAAGCCCGAAAGCAGCACCCAATTGCTCGGCGGAGTCCATCCCGGCGCGCGACAACAGGTCGTCATACCCGCCGCGAAAACGGTCTGGGTCGCGCTGGAACTGCGCATACAGCCCCAAGCCGAACAACAAGCCGTAGGTGTACGGCCAGTTGTAGAAGTGACTGCCGTAGTAGTGCGGCTTCAGAATCCACATGTAGGGATGGGCGGTGGATTGGTCGATGCCGTCGCCGTACGCACGGTTTTGGGCGTCACCCATCATCTCGTTGAACTCACTCACGCCGAGGGTGCGGCGCTGGCGACGCGCGAACACCTCCGACTCGAACAAGAAACGACTGTGGATGTCGACCACTACTTGGGCCGCACCCTGCAGGTCGACATCCAACAATGCGAGGCGCTCGTCACCTTGCAGTCGCGACAAGCCTTCTTCGACCACGAGGGTTTCGCAGAAGATGCTGGCGGTTTCGGCGAGCGCCATCGGCAGGTTGCGTTGCATCGGCGTGCGGTGTGCCAATTGCGTGTTGTGATATGCATGGCCAAGTTCGTG